>JAAZJU010000125.1 GCA_012800195.1 Clostridia bacterium | reverse complement strand
ATAGCTAGTTTCTTCTTGTTAGGCTTATATAATCGCCTTTGGCAATATGCCAGTATTGGTGAGTTGGTATCGGTAATCATGGCAGTTACCCTAGGTACTGTCATAAATATTGCCCTGCTTTATTTTATTATGCAAGGTGGTCAATTGCCTTTACCAAGGAGTATTTTACCAATTAGTTGGTTGCTGAATATCTTCCTAATTGGAGGGTCCCGTCTCCTTTGGAGGCTAGTGCGGGACTATGGCCTAAAGCCTATTCAACAAAGTGATGGCAGACCTGTCTTAATAGTAG
This sequence comes from Clostridia bacterium, assembly GCA_012800195.1. Taxonomy (GTDB): domain Bacteria; phylum Bacillota; class Peptococcia; order Peptococcales; family BICA1-8; genus JAAZJU01. The sequence continues at coordinate 1,363 of JAAZJU010000125.1, read as the reverse complement.
GTGCTGGTGCTACAGGGGTCCTAGTGGCCAAAGAACTTAAGCGCCACTATAATGGGGAGATAAACTTAATTGGTTTTGTGGATGATGACCCTTCAAAGAAAAATACGAAGGTTTTAGGTGTGCAGGTTTTTGGTGGTAGAGAAATACTCCCTGAGTTAATTACTCAATATAGTTTAGAGGAAATAATAATTGCCATCCCCTCTGTAGAAGGTAGTGTCATTAGGGAAATTGTGGCAATGTGTGAGAAATCTAATGTGAAGCTAAAAATCTTACCAGGGATTTATGATTTAATCGAAGAAAATGTTACTGTTAATCAGATTAGAGAAGTGGAAGTTGAAGACTTACTAGGTAGAGATCCAGTTAAGGTTGATCTAGAGAGCATTTCCAGTTATCTCAAGGGACAGGTTATCTTGGTAACGGGAGCAGGGGGCTCTATCGGTTCAGAATTGTGTCGGCAAATCTTAAAATATACTCCTAGTAAGTTACTGCTCTTAGATAATTGTGAGAATAATATGTATGATATAGAGATGGAACTAAGAAATAACTATCCTTATATTGATATAGTGGCTTTTGTGAAGGATATCAAGGATAAAAGGGCTATTAATCAAATCTTTGCGGAACATCAGCCCTATGTGGTCTATCATGCCGCCGCTCATAAACATGTGCCTTTAATGGAGGCTAATCCTGAAGAAGCTATCAAGAATAATGTGATGGGTACGTATAATGTAGCTCAGGCTGCGGATAAATTTGGGGCCAAGAAATTTGTATTAATATCCACTGATAAGGCTGTAAATCCAACCAGTATTATGGGAGCATCAAAAAGGTTAGCAGAAATTATTATTCAATACATAGATAAAACCAGTAAAACTAATTTTGTAGCAGTGCGTTTTGGTAATGTGCTAGCCAGTAGAGGCAGTGTAATTCCTCTCTTTAAGAAGCAAATAGCTGAGGGGGGACCTGTTACTGTTACCCATCCAGAGATGGTCCGGTATTTTATGACTATTCCTGAAGCGGTGGAATTAGTTATCCAAGCAGGTGTCTTGGCTAAGGGTGGAGAGATCTTTGTTTTAGACATGGGTGAACCTGTTAAAATTTTAGATTTGGCTAAAACATTGATTACCTTATCCGGGCTTGAACCAGGTAAAGATATTGAGATAGTATTTACTGGCATTCGACCTGGGGAAAAGCTATATGAAGAGCTACTGACCGCAGAAGAGGGGATTAATGCCACTACTCATAAGCGTATTTTTGTAGCTAGACCTAGTGGCTTAAATGGAGCTTTTATAGAAGAACTTATTAATAATATAAATAATGGTCATTTTCCTCATAATATGTCTGAAACTGAGGAATTATTAAGAACATT
>JAAZJU010000124.1 GCA_012800195.1 Clostridia bacterium | reverse complement strand
TTGTTTTTGAGACCCCTAAGGGCTTATTCATTATCCTAGGTTGCGCCCATGCAGGGATAATAAATACTTTAAGCCATATTATTAAGAAGACAGGGCAAACAAAAATCAACACCCTCATTGGAGGAACTCATTTAGGTTCTTTAAGTGAGAAGCAAAGAGAAAAAAGTATTCAAGCCTTACAGGAATTCGATATAGAAAGAATTGGAGTTTCTCATTGCACGGGGATGAAGCCATCTATGGAATTGGCATCAATATATAAGGAAAGATTTTTCTTCTGTAATGTAGGGACTATTATTGGGAACAATTGAAACTAGAGGGGAAATAAAATAATGGCTTATTTTGTTTACATTGTAGAATGCAAGGATAAAACCCTTTATACTGGTTGGACTATAGATATTGAAGAAAGAATAGCTAAGCATAATGAAGGTAAAGGGGCGAAATATACCCGAGGTAGGCACCCTGTAGTACTTAGATATTTTGAAGAACTTCCCACTAAAGCTAAAGCTATGCAAAGGGAATGGGAAATCAAACAATTATCTCGGGGGAAAAAACTTGAGTTAATAGATAGAAAAGCAAGGTAATTACTAAATGGTTACCTTGCTTTTATTTATTTTAGCAATAAGATTGATGATAAAACGATAGAGTAAGGTAGTAATCGCGATAGCCATAGCCATTGTGCCTGCAGCTGACATAGTTTGAATACCAGTAGATAAGGCAAGCTCATAGTTGTTTTGTACTATAAATAGCATGGTTTTATAAAGCCCTAAGCCTGGCACCAAGGGAATTATAGCAATTGAAACAAATATGGTGGTGGCTAATTTCATAATTCGGGCAGCAATTTCACTTAATATTGTTATTACAGATGTACCTACAAAGAAACCAAGCATCTGACTCGAACTTTGCTCCCCTACTATTAAGAAAACAACATAACCTATTCCTCCTAAGAGGGCTGTAACGGGAATAGAAATTTTAGGAACATTAAATAAAAGAGCAAAAAACAATGCGGCCATAGCGGCGTAAAAAAAGTCGGAAAACATCTTATACTAAACCTCCCCCCAATAGCCATAATTTTAGATAAAAGCCAGCTCCCACGGCTAGGCCAATGGCAATAATTATGGCTTCTGTACCTCGAACCAAACCAGATATCAGGTCTCCTTGCATGGAATCTCTTATGGCATTGGTCATTGCTAACCCAGGTAAGAGAGGCATAATGGCTCCGGATATTACTGCTTCCAAACTCACCTCAGGAAACAATAGGGTAGAAGCTGTAGCAATACAAGAAATACTGAAACCTCCCAACAAGCTCATTACTAGAGGGAACATTTCTTCAACTCTGAGCATCAAGGCTAAAATTTGAATAATAGTGCCACAAAAGACTGAAATGAAAAAGTCTAAAATACTTCCATTAAACAGTAAGGTGAAAAAACCTGATGATAAGGCTGAGCCTATCAGTAATAACCATTTATTGCCGGTAGTCCTTGTGGAAAGTCCCTGTAATTCCTCTAGTGCTTCATCCAAGTTTAACTTGCCTTCAGTAAGCATGCGGGAAATTCTATTGGCTTCATTCATTTTATATAAATCGGTGGTCCTTTTTGTAATCCTTTTTACTGTGGTGTAGCTGTCTAATCCATTACGAGAAATAGTAATAAAGAACCCGACAGGTATAACAACCCCTTCGGCTTCTTCAATACCAAAACTTTTAGCTATTCGGTTGATAGTATCTTCTGCCCGATGGGTTTCACCACCATTTTCCAAAATTATTTTGGCAACTAGGTTTAAGACCTTCATTAATTTATGCACATTGACATCATTAGTAATACTATCCATAGCACACCACCCTTAATTATTTATACCATAAAATGCCTTTTCCTGCTAGATTAATGGTGTAATAACATTAGGTGGTTAAATCCCCTTAAGGAAATCATTTGAACAGGTCTAGATACTCACCATATCCTTCCTTCTCCAAATCTTTTACTGGGATAAATCTTAAAGCTGC
>JAAZJU010000123.1 GCA_012800195.1 Clostridia bacterium | reverse complement strand
TCATGTAGACTTGTACATACAAATACCTTAGCCACTTAATTTAAAGGGCTTACAGGCGAAATATGGAGGCCATTTTAAAGCGCTTTTAAGGCTGATTTATATGTCGACAGATATAAAAGGTTATATTAAGTTTATTTAATAAAATCGGCATAATAATCTAGAAGCTTAGTAATTACATATTGAATATTTAAAAGTAACAATAATAAAAACAAAAACTATATAGCATAATTATTGGTACAATAATTATATCGAGAAAAAAATAATAGGGGACCCAATAAGGTAATCGAGCCTCCTCCTTAAAAATTTTTCTAGTTTACATAATATATATTATAGGAAGTGAAGAGGAAAAATATAAAACTGCATTTCATCCATAAAAAAGATTATTAATGCAAATGCAGTTTATATATAATACGGTATTATATTTTACTATTAGCAACCTTAGGTTTGGTGAAAATATTTAAGTAGTTTTTTATACTCTTATACCCTATGGCTCCTGATATGGTTACCCCTAGAACAATAAATGTTAAAATTATAAAACTTAAGGAGGCTGAAGTTAATCCTAGCTTCCTTACTACCTTTTCCGCCAAGATTAAAACAAACGGATGGCTTAAATAGATATAATAGGAACCATCGCTAACCTTGTAAAAAAATCTCTTTAGATAATCTAATTGTCCTTCCTCTATTTTAATAGAAACTAATAGATAAAAAATAATTGAGATTAATGAAAAGATAAACCAAATATTATTAACAGTTTGTCCACTAAAAAGTGGTTTGTTTAACACTGACATATAGATAAATTGAAATGCATAAATACCACAAGCTGATAAATAACTTAAAGTGATAATGAATTTATTAGCTAAAATCTTAGGTTTAAACTCCTGGTAATTCTTAGACAGATAAAAACCCAAAGCAAAAAAGAAAATATATTGCATAAAAAACCGATCAACATATTTAAAATAAAAATTATTCATGAATAATAAATTGCTTAAAAAGAAAATCAGAATCAGAATATGAGAATTGAATTTTACAAATAAATAACGAAAAACTCCAAAAAGAAAATAAAACTGAGTTATTATTAAGATAAAATATAAATGATAAACCATATCCGCAAAAATTAGCTTTTCAAAGAAAAACTCCCAGGAAAAATTATAGGCTCCAGTTAAGATAAAATATCCATAGTAGAATATTGTCCAAAGTATATAGGGACCTAAAATCACCCCTAGTCTCTTCTTCCAAAAGCTCAAATAATTGATTTCCCTGTTTTGATAGACATAAAACAATATAAAACCACTAATAAAAATAAAGGTTGGCGTGGTAAACTTTAATGACCTATTTATAAAAGATAAAAGAAACTTCATCTCTAAGCCTGTTGTACCAAGGAAAATTAGGCCAGCAGAAATATGAACTAGAACCACAGAAATACAGGCAATGGCTCTATGAATGTTTAACTCATTGACCTTCTTTTTCATCAATGTTCACCTTACATTCTCATCTATGATAATTTCCTCAATAAAAATGGTTTCATAATCTTTATCACTTTCATCGAGACAGGCGCAGCAATTATCGCATTTTTTATTAGGATCTATAGAACAAATCAAGCAATCTTGGCATTGATCACAAATCTTAGTTTCATCTAGAATACACATCGTTATATTAGACAAAAAAATCCAACCTTTCATATTCAATATTTAATTTAATCTATTTTAACATATAGGATTATATCACAAAAGTCTTAGTGAGCTACTAGAAGTAGCTCGCTTTCTATTTCTTCCCATTTTTGTAAATATGTTGACATAAAAAGTTTCCTTTAAGATTAATTATATTCCTTAATTCACATACTATAAAAAAGCATTTGAGGTGATTCAGATGTTATCTAAAATTCTAGAAGGAATTGAGCAAAAAAATGCATCTAATAAATCCCGTAGAGATCGACAAAAGCAACTTAATGTTTTAGAGGTAGGATATCTTTGGGACATTTTGACCAGTAGATATCAGACCATTGAAACAACTAAAATTCTTGTAAATTTTGCTCAAGATACAGATTTAAAACTTATCTTACAACAAGGGGTAAAGTTTTTACAAAAAGAGATAGAAAAATTGGAAACTATTGCTGTAGATTATGGAATTCCTACAGTCAAAAAACCTTCGGAAAATCCGCTAAGTATTTTCGAAACTGAAGTTATAACAGATGAATATATTTATACTAACACTTTAGCTGGAATGCAATCATATATGCCTACCCTGATAATAGCATTTACTCACTGCACTTCATCAATGATTAGATCTATGTTTCAAGAATTCCTAACTAATGAAATGGAGTTATATAGTGATTATATTGAATATGGAATATTGAAAGGCTGGGTAAAATCTCCCCCTGCCTACAGGTTGTAAAAATAATAATTGGAATGCACCTAAAATAGACTCTGGCTTCGGAGGTATATTCTTCAATAGATTAGTTTAAACTAAATTAGAAGTGAGCTAGAAAAAGAGGTGCATTATACATGGCTAAAAAAGGTCTCTTAGAAAATGTCAAATCAGCAATAATGCCTGGTATGAATTCGCAAAAGGAAGAACTTGAATTAAGTTGTAGGGAAGCACACTTTCTATGGGCAATCTTAGCTGATAGGTACATTATACTGGAGCGATTAAATGCGATAAAAAACTATGCTCATGATAAGGACTATATATTAATTTTAGAAACCAATATTAATAGATTTAAAAAAGAAAACAAAATTGTTGAAAAATATATGGAAATGTATTCAATCACTCCCCCTCAACCTAATGTTATAGATGTAAATATAATAGGTAACACCGAGGTTGAAAAAGACAGAATATCATCTCATTTACTTTCTGGCTATTTAAGGGCTGAAACTACAATTCTAGCTCAAGCAATTAGAGACGCAATTTTTAATGATAATATTCGCAAGCTAATTAAAAAGTTATTAAAAACAAATCTAACTATATTTGATAATTATTTAAAATTTTTAAAACTAAAAGAATGGATTGCAATTCCTCCTGCCTATAAATATCTTCAGCCCAATATAAAAGAAAAAGTTGCGGTAAATGAAATTCACTATTTATGGGATCATCTACATTCAAGGTATACTAATATTCGTTTAACACAGATTGCTATTAGCTTTAGTAATGATCTTGATATTAAGTTAATTTTTGAAGAAGGATTAAATATACTATTAAATCAAGCAGCTAGTTTGGAAAAAAAACTTTTAAATTATGGGGTAATATTACCAGAACCTTTTAACAACATTACATTAAAACCTGAAACAACGGAAATGATAGAAGATAGATTTTTATATACAGAAATTTTAGATGGAATAAAAAATGCCACCACTCTCCATGCCATATATGCTACAGAGGTAATAACTAATGATGATTTAAGATCGTATTTTATTAAACTAACATTCGAAGAATTAATGTATGTAGAAAATCTTATTAGATATGGTAAGTTAAAGGGATATTTACCTCTACCACCTAAATTTAATATGGGACCTAGTAATTAGCATTCTTATTGTATTAAAAAAAATTATAAAGGAGAATTTAACATGATTTTAAAAGGAAGCAAGACATATGAAAACTTAATGCGAGCCTTTGCAGGAGAAAGCCAGGCTAGAAATCGTTATAATATTGCCTCAGCGGTTGCTAAAAAGGAAGGCTATCATGTAGTGGCAAACATATTTGATTATACTGCTGATCAAGAGAGATCACATGGTAAGGTCTTTTATCAAAAGCTAAAGGATTATGCAGGAGATAATATAAGTATTTCCGGTGCATATCCTATTGATTTATATGATGATACTATTAAGGCTCTGCGAGCAGCTCAGCATAATGAATTGGAAGAATGGGATGAAGTATATAAAGGCTTTGGTAAAATAGCTCAAGACGAGGGCTTTCTAGAAATAGCCCATCTTTTCCAGAGGATAGCAAATATCGAAAAAACCCATGGGGATAGGTTTGGTAGATTGGCTGATGAAATAGAAAATGGCATCATATTTAAACGAGATGAAGAAATTGCCTGGATGTGTACTGTATGCGGCAATATTCATGTAGGCAAAGAGGCTCCAAAGGTTTGTAATGTCTGTGAACATCCCCAAGGTTTTTTCATGCCCTTCTCTGAATCATTTGCTGGTAAATAAGAGCATATAGTTTACTGCAGTGTAAAAGCTATCCATCTTGGATAGCTTTTACCTTTTTTTGTATATTTTAAATAGACATGCCTACTCTTGCACCTTCATAAATTGCTTCTAAGGCACTTCTAGCCTCTTTAGCATCTCCGATAACATATACCTCTTCAGCTAGATTTTCCACATCTTCGAAAGGAACATGTGGTTTCGAACCTACTGCGAAAATAATGTTGTCAAAGCCTTCAAAGACCAATTCTTGACCATTTTGTTCAGCATATACATTGTTACCCTCAATGCGTACAACTTTAGTGTTTGTATATATTTCGATACCCGCCTTTTTAAATCTATTTAGAAGATCAGCGCGGACAGTCATATATAAATCTGTGGCAATTTCCTCTTTCATTTCAACTACTGCAACTCGCTCACAGTAATCTCTGCAAAATTCAGCGGTTTCTACTCCCACCATGCCACCACCAATCACTAAGGCACTGTTAGCTAGTATTTTATTCCCAACTAAGACATCATTGGACATATAGACATTTTCCTGATCATTGCCAGGTATATTTAATGCACAAGGTGTAGCTCCTGTAGCCACGATGAGTACATCTGGTTTTTCAGCTTTGATAAAATCCGTATCCACTATTTTATTATAAACCATCTTTACTCCATACTTTTCACACATATGTTTATAATGTTTAATGGGCCTAATCAACTCTTGTTTATAGGGTGGATAGGCAGCAATTAGAAATTGTCCCCCTACTCTGTTCTCACCATTTTTTTCATATAAGGTTACATTATGACCGCGTTCAGCAGCAATCCAGGCTGCTTCCAGACCAGCTACACCAGCACCGACGACCATTACTTTTTTGGGATTATCTGTGGAGGTATATTGAACATCTTTACGATTATTACTCATAGGGTTGAAGATACAGGAAACTCCCCAATCTCCTTCTTGTAATGTATCATGGTCATTAAATGACATACATCTTTGGGTACAGCCAACACAGGGTACGATGTCTTCAATAGCTCCCCCTGCCATTTTATTAGGAAATTCTGGGTCAGCAATGGATTGACGCCCTAAACAAACAAAGTCTGTATCTCCTCTTTCAATGGATTGTTCAATGATAAAAGGATCAGTAAATCTACCAGCTAACATCACAGGAATATTGACAGCTTCCTTTATTCTTCTGCAGATACGCCAGTTCCAGCCTTCTTCCCAGGCTGTAGGTGGAACAATAACTTCCCAAGAAGCATAGGTTCCAGCAGAAACATTGATGGCATCAGCACCATAGGACTCCATTAATCTAGCAAAAACCACTGCTTCCCCTTCTTCAATACCTCCAGCTCTGCCTTCAATAGAATCTAGACGGACAATAATAGCAAAATCTTCACCACATTCTCTGCGAATCCCCTCGATTACTAATTTATGAAAATAAGATCTACCTGCAACTCCACCGCCAAATTCATCAATTCTTTTATTGGTACGAGGACTCAGAAATTGTAGTCCCATATATCCATGGGCACTATGGAATTCAATACCATCAAAACCTGCTATTTTACATCTAACTGCTGATTGAATATATGAATCAATTAATTCATAAACTTGTTCGGTAGTATACTCATTGACTTTTTCACGGTAAACAACGGAAGGTATAGAAGATGGAGCCGTTGGAGTCTGGCCTATCATTTGTGAAGTAGTTTCCCGACCAGCATGATGAAGTTGAACAATAGCTTTCGCACCACCAGTGTGGATGGCTTTAGCTAAGCTTTTTAGACCAGGTATGTACTCATCAGAATATAATCTTGGTTGACCGGGCATGCCAGGAGCCCTTTCATCAACTGCGGCAATTTCTGTAATTATTAGACCAAATCCACCCTTTGCTCTTGATCCATAGTAATCACAGGCCATTTTCCCGATTGTACCATCTTCCTCACACATTGCCGAATCCATAGCTGGCACTACCAATCTATTTTTTACCAGCATTTTACCAATGTACATAGGCTTGAAAGTTGATTCAAAATTCATCTAATCACTCCCTCTTTTTAGAAAAATTTTAAAAATGGTATATCTGCTACAGTCAATATTATTGTTGTCATTTCAAGTAATTTATACCCTATATACTCTATATTTAAAAACCTTTAAAAAACTTTTACAAATTAATGTTGAATCTATGGTTAAAAAATAAAGGGACAAGTTTATTGACATTATACCTAGGATAAGATGTCAATAGCTCCGTCCCCCTTCCTATTTACTTAGTAATGAATTATTAGTGACTAGTATGAGACCAATTATACATAAAACTACTCCAAAAATCTGCTTAAACGAGATGCTCTCTTTATAGATAAAGACACCGATAAATAACAAGACACATGCTAGACTGATATTAGCTACAAGAGAACCTGTACTAACATTCCACCCTACTCGATAAATAAAAATGTAACCGAATTCCAAGGCAACTATTGAAAATCCCAAGGCTAGAGCAGTCCAATTTGTTTTTTGAATTTCAGCGATTAAATTCTTATCCCCACTGGTAATAAAGAATAATAGTATAGATAATAAAGCAGCTGCTAAATAAGTTATAAAAAGAGATGCAAAAGAGTGTACTTCATTAGGTGTTAATTTTGCACTGATATTATAGAGAGTATTTGCTATAACAACAACAATAATAGGCCAAAAGAAACTAATCATATCTACCTCCTAAAATAAAAACCGCCAACAAAAGCCTTTGTTTGCGGTATAGTTAAGTTTTCTGGAGAGTGTTTCGGCGTAATTTAGTAGCTTCTTATAATTTTAGTTCTAAGAATCTTGTTCCCTTAATTGGATTATATATATAAGGCTCAATATCGTAGAATCCAAACATTTCATACAAGCTTTGTGCATTTTTCATGGTTGGAAGGGTATCAAGCCTAATATATTGATAGTTTAGTCCTTTGGCTTCTTTAATTACTTTTGAAACAAGATTCTTACCTATTCCTAAACCTCTAAATTCATCACGGACATATAGCCTTTTCATTTCACAAACATTATCAGAAATCTTACGAAGGGCAACACACCCTGCTTCTTTACCGTTAATTAAAGCTAATATTAAAACTCCATTGGGTGGAGCATACTTTCCTGGTAAAGTCTTAAGCTCTGTTTCCACATCTTGAAAGGTAAGATCCACCTTTAAAGAGTTAATATATTCCAAAAAAAGCTGTTTAATTTCCTCTATCATGTTTTGTCCAGTCACATGCCTGAATTCAATAGTCTGTTTCTGTCTGTTTCCATTCACTATTATGCCTCCAATTTGTGCCTTTATTTGATTTATAGTTTAAAAGCCAATTCTTTCAAATATTTTTTTGCAAATTATATTTCTTTTGCTTCTAAGATTATATTGGGTATGGCGAAACGAGCGGTTTTTTCAGGATCCACTACCTGGCAAACTTGCACATTGCCTACGGCACTCATTAAAGTTGCTATTTCTTCAATAGATAAAGAGAGGCTCTCTTTTAAGAGTTTAGCCATATTTTCAGTAGCTATAGTAACTGCTTCGTCCAAAGTAGGAGCTGAAGCGATTGTTGCAGTAACATCATTGGTTTTAACTATTGGATTGGTAATGCTTTTATTCTTAAGTACCTCTAATTTTACTGTTACCTTACCCGCTACTTCTACACCTGATACTCCTATTTCCCCATCTCCCATAGCTGCATGTAAATCTCCTAGAGCAAATAGAGCTCCTTCTGTAAATACAGGTAGATATAAAACTGACCCCTCACTAATTAGTTTGGTATCCATATTTCCCCCATGGGATCCTGGTGTTCCACAATTTATACTACCCTCTTCTGGGGCTACCCCTATTACACCTATCATTGGATTAACAGGGAAATTGATATTTTCATTAAAAACAACCTTTTCGTCTTTAATCTTGAGAACTTTGGAGTAAAGGGATTCCATTTTATGTCCCAAAACACCTAAGTCTTTTCCAGTAGCTACAACAGCTGTACCATCTATTTGTATTTTTTTAATAGTAACCTTTAAAGTATCACCAGCTTGAGCTTCTTCAATGTAGATGGGGCCAGTTGCGGGATTAACTCTATCCCAGTTCAAGGTTTCTAACTTATCAGCATCTGTTTTAATTTGATTAGCAAAACAATCCATTGTTTCAATTTCTATTTCATCCCCCGATTTAACAAAAAGAACAGGTTCATTCTCCTTCGAAAAGCTAAAGATATGATTATCAATTGATATCTTGTAAGTCATTTTAACACTTCCCTTCCTGTAATTAGTAATTATTATTGATCTTATTATATCAAGATTAATAATAATTTGAAATTAATTCTATCTCCTTCTGGACATAGTAGCCCCTGCCAGAAGGCCTATTAATAGACCTAATACAACTATCGTTGAGGAACTAAAAACATTCTTTAAAGCCATTCCTCCTGCAAGTGCCGCAACAAAAAGTAGTGCATATCTTGTTGTTTTTTGCATTTTTTATTCTACCTCCTATGGCCAATACAAAGCCATCCAAATTTTGGATGGCTAAAAGCTGTACTTGTTATATCTTATCTAATTCAAAGGCTTTATGCAAAACTTGGGTTGCTTTAATTGCATCTTCTTCTTTAATAATACAGGAAACTTTAATTTCGGAGGTACTAATCATTTCTAGGTTGATACCTTCATTAGCTAAGACATCAAACATTTTAGCTGCAACACCTGGAGAGCTAATCATTCCAGCACCAACTATTGATACTTTAGCTACTTTGTCATCAAAAACCACATCGGAAACCTTCATTGCTTCTCCAGTCTTTTTCATTAATTCTAATGCAGTATCTAAATCACTTCTAGGGATAGTAAAAGCAATATCATTTAAGTTATTGCGCATAGCACTTTGTACTATCATGTCCACATTTACTTTAGCTTTCGCTAAAGTATTAAAAATTTTACTGGCTATGCCCGGTTGGTCAGGAACATCAAAAAGACCTATTTTAGCCACATTTAAATCATAAGCAACTCCAGTTACTACTATTTCTTTTTCTAAATTTTCTACCACGAAGGTTCCCTCCTTATTTATAAAGCTAGATCTTACACATAAAGGTACTTTATATAGTTTCGCTAACTCCACTGCTCTTGGGTGTAAAACTTTGGCCCCTAGACTTGCTAATTCTAACATTTCATCATAGGTGATTTCGGCTAGCTTAGAAGCTTCAGGGACAACCCTGGGATCACAGGTATAAATACCATCTACATCGGTATATATTTCACAAATATCGGCTTTAAGCGCTGCTGCTAAAGCAACAGCAGTTGTATCAGAACCACCTCTACCCAAGGTGTATATTTCATTTTGATCATCTCTTCCTTGGAAGCCGGCCACAATTACTACTTTATTTTCATTCAATTCTTTATCTATTCTACTAGTTTCAATTCCTTTAATTCTGGCTTTAGTATGTTCGGTATCGGTTACAATACCTACTTGAGGCCCTGTTAAGGAAATCACTGGAATATTGATGGCATCTAAGGCCATAGCTAAGAGAGCGATGGAAATTTGTTCCCCAGTAGCTAAGAGCATATCCATTTCTCGAGCCGATGGTTTAGGATTGACTTCTCTAGCTAGCGCAATTAATTCATCAGTGGTATTTCCTTGAGCTGAGACCACCACTACCACCTTATTTCCTTCATTAACCCTATTATTAATTATTTGAGCAACTTTCTTTATTTTTGTGGCATCTGCTACAGAACTACCACCAAATTTTTTAACGATTAAAGCCATAGTTATACCCCCATATTTTATTATTCACTGATACATGCACCTGTGCCTGTAGGCTCCAAGAATAACAATTGAGATTCTATACCCTTATTTGCAAGAATTTCTTGTAATTGTTCTATTTTGTCTAACTTATCCTTTTTATGGAGTATCAATATGGATGGACCTGCTCCACTAACTGCCGCCCCCACTAAATCTAGTTCTTTCACTTTTTGTAATATTTCTTTAAAACCAGGTATTAATGAACTACGGTAGGGTTGATGTAATTTATCTTCCATAGCTATCTTTAAGAGGTCCAAATCTTCCGTATGAAAAGCATCTACTAATAAACTAACCCTACTGACATTAAACAAAGCATCTTGATAACTAACAGTTGTAGGTAGTACTTCTCTAGCCTTAACTGTTGATAATTGATAATTTGGGACAATAACCATTGAAGCCAAATCTCTAGGAGGAGCAATTTTTTTATAAATTATTTCTCCTTCATTATTCCCTGAAAGGACAATTCCCCCTAATAAGGCAGGAGCAACATTATCAGGATGACCTTCAAATTCGACAGCTAGAGCTAAGAGGTTTTTTTCCTCTAGTTTGTCCTTTAAAAAGTAGTTGGCAATTAATAAGCCACCTATTACTGCTGCTGCACTGCTTCCCAGTCCCCTGGCTAAAGGTATGTTATTTTCAAAATTAAGTTTAATACCAGGAATGGGTTCTCCTAAGTAATCAAAAACTCTTTTATAAGCTTGATAGGTTAAATTATTGTGATCTCTAGCTAATAAGTCTTGGCCTTCCCCTGTAATATCGATTATTAATTCTTCATAATTATCGGTTTGTTCAAAATAAATGTAGTTATATAAGTTTAACGACATACCAATACAATCGAAGCCAGGTCCTAAATTAGCACTGGTAGCCGGAATTTTTACTTTCATTACTTTTGCCTCCAAATTAGTTTTTGTCTCCTACTCTAATTACTGCAGAAATTTCTTCAATTATTGATAAGCCCTTAATTATTTGCAGTGCATCCTGTAAATATTTTTCTTTAACTATATCAGTTACTATCACTATTTCCGCCTTGCCTTGGGTTCTATGTTTTTGAATTACTGAAGCAAGACTTACATCATGATTGCCAAATACTGAGGCAATACTGGCCATAACCCCAGGTTTATCCTTAACTTTCATCCGTAAATAATAACTGGTCTCGACCTCACTTATGGGATGTATGTTTAAATTATTATAACAAGTACAAGATATTCTACCTGTACTGTGATGAATAATGTTTCGTCCGATATCAATTATATCTCCAACCACTGCACTAGCAGTAGGCAACTCTCCTGCTCCTCTGCCAAAGAACATAGCTTCTCCAACAGCATCACCTCTAACAAATACTGCATTAAAACTATCGTTTACTGAGGCTAATGGGTGGTCTTTTGGTAAGAACATGGGGTGTACCCTAGTTTCAATATTATCATTTACATTTCTAGCAATGCCAACTAGTTTAATAACATAACCCAGTTCTCTGGCATATTCTATATCTGCTGTTGATATTTTAGTAATGCCTTCAACATAGACATCCTTAAAAGAAACTCGTGATTGAAAAGCTAAAGAGGCTAGAATAGCTATTTTCCTAGCAGCATCATAGCCTTCGATATCAGCAGTAGGATCAGCTTCCGCGTACCCTAATTTTTTTGCTTCTTCTAAAGCTTTGTCAAAATCTAGATTTTCATAGGTCATTTTTGTTAAGATGTAATTAGTGGTACCGTTGATAATGCCCATTATTTCATAGATATTATTGGCTGCTAAACATTGTTTCAGTGGCCTTACTATGGGTATACCTCCTGCAACACTTGCTTCAAAGGCTAAATCCTTATTATGTAGACTGGCCATATTTAATAAATCTTTACCGTATTCAGCTAATAAATCCTTATTGGCTGTAACTACATTTTTACCAGCTTCTAAGGCTTCTAGGATATATGTTTTAGCAGGCTCGATTCCACCCATGACCTCAACTATAATTTGTATTTCTTCATCTTGGATGATTTCTTGCCAATTATCTGTAATTAGCTCACTGTTTACTATGTCTGAACGTTTTTTATTTTTATCTCGTACCAAAATTTTCTTGATTTCTACCTGGCTACCAATTTTTTTAACTAGTAAATCCTTTTGGTTTTCGAGTACCTTATATACCCCTGTACCTACATTCCCAAGACCTAAGAGGGCAATTTTTATAACCTTACTCTCCATTTAATACACTCCTAACTTTGGCCTATTAATTCAACCTTAATAACGCCTGATATTTTATGTAAAGCTTCTAATAATTCTTCTATATTAGTTACTATTTCTGCTGTTTCAATGGAAATAGAAACATAAGCCATTTCCTGGAGTGGAATATTTTGATTAATAGTCAGAATATTCCCCTTCACATCAGCAATAAGATTAAGACATTTAGAAAGGGTACCAGCTTTATGTTCCATGGCAATGGAAATAGTTATTATTTTTTCCTTACTAGCTTCATAAAAAGGGAATACTCCGTCTCGATACTTATAAAAGGCACTTCTAGATAAGCCAACCATTTCCACTGCTTCATTAACTGTAGCAGCTTCCTTTCTTGTTAATATTTCCTTTACTTTAGCTGTCTTTAAAATAGCCTCTGGTAAGATATCCTTATTAACAATATAAAACTTGTTTTTATCTGATCTAAACATTATTACATCAATCCTATCTCAAAAGAAATTGAATATTCCTCTTAAATCATTTATTAGTATGGTAAATAGTTCTCATAGGGACAAATGTCCCCCTACCGTGGATAAATATCTTTATATGGTAGACATTATAACATGGGTGTTTTCTGATTTCAATAAAAAGATAAGATAATTTTGCACAAAAAAAATCGGCCTAAATGACCGATCTTAGATAATAATACAAATTAATCCACCGCTACCTTCATTGACAATCCTCTTCAAAGCATCTTGGAATTTTTTCTGAACATTTTCAGGCATGGTGTGCATTTTACTTTGGATATTTTCCCTGACTAGTTCATTCAAAGATTTACCAAAGATATCATATTGCCAGATTTGAGCAGGGTTTTCTTCAAATTTCTCCAACATATAGCGGACTAAATCCTCACATTGTCTTTCTGAACCCATTAAAGGCGTTATTTCAGTAGTTACATCGGTTCTAATAATATGCATAGTGGGAGCACTGGCTTTTAATTTTACACCAAAGTTGCCACCCTTTTTAATTAGTTCAGGTTCTTCTAATTTCATTTCTGATAATACAGGAGCTACCATGCCGTATCCTTTTTCGTTCACATCTCTTAAGGCATCCTCTAGCTTATCATATTCTCTTTTTGCCCTGGCCATCTCCTTAGTTAATCTTAAGATATCACTAAGACCATTAACTTCTTCTCCACTAACCTCTCTATAGACTCTATAGAATAGGTCTTCACCTGCGCTCATACCTATATGGGCCACCCCAGTACCCATATCCATATCATCAAGAGCTACATCTTTAACAAATTCATAGGCTGCCAAATTTTCTATAGCTCCATCAATATCCCTTAATCTTTTTACTAGACTAATTGTGCCATGAACTGCATCTTCAAACTGAGCCCTTAGCCAATGTTCAGGCTCTAATTCTTCTACCCAATCAGGTAAGGAGATATTGACTTCTGTTACTGGAAATTCGAATAGAACCTCTTCTAAAATTTGCATGATGGTTTCTTGGTCCATTTTAGCAATATCTACTGGAATTACTGGTACTTCATAAGCTTCTTCTAGCTCCTTAGCTAATTCTAATGTTTCGATTCCCTCAGGATTTACACTATTTAAAACAATAATAAAAGGTTTATTAAGTTCTTTTAATTCCTCTACTACTCTTTCTTCTGCTTCAATATATTTTTCTCTAGGTATATCGGTTATGGTTCCATCGGTGGTAATAACTATTCCTATAGTAGAGTGATCGGTTATCACTTTTCTGGTTCCCAATTCTGCAGCCTCTTGGAAAGGAATAGCATCCTCTGACCAAGGAGTGCGTACCATTCTGGGTATTTCTCCTTCTTCATAGCCCAATGCTCCTTCTACGCTATAGCCAACACAATCAACCAAGCGGAATTTAGCATTGATCCCTTCTTTTATTTCTAATTCGATGGCATCATCAGGAACAAATTTTGGTTCAGTGGTCATTATTGTTTTACCTGCACCACTTTGGGGGAGTGAATCGATAGTTCGTTCTTTGTCATAATCATCTTCTATTCTAGGTAAAACCAATAATTCCATAAAACGCTTGATAAATGTAGATTTACCTGTTCGTACAGGTCCTACAGCCGAGATATAGATATTACCGCCGGTGCGATTGGTAATATCTTGAAAAACATCAAAATTCTCCATCAATTAGTATCCCTCCTTATTAGAGTTGTTAAGGCATATAATTGTTTTAAATCTTTCCTTAACACATCCCTCCCCTACATTAATTACCAAAACCAAAGGAAAATCCTTAATTAATATACAGAATTGGCACTCTTTAACAATATATATATATGTCCTACCCATTTGAATATAACCGCACAAAAAAAAAAAGCATTAAAAAATGCTTTTTTTTACCAATCCCAGTCATCTAAGACTACTTCTTCTATTTCTTTAACAGGATCCCTGGTCATTAAATTGATTACTCCATCTTTAGGATTAACCCCTTGAAAAAGGACCTTATAGACTTCCTCAGAAATAGGAAGATTAACATTATATTTTTCCTTTAATTTCATTATTGCTTTTGTAGTTCTAACACCTTCTACAGCCATATTCATTTCCGACAAAATATTTTCGAGGCTTTGTCCTTGTCCTAAAGCTATACCTGTTCTTCTATTGCGACTATGTCTACTAGTACAAGTTACAACCAGATCCCCTATTCCTGTTAAACCTGCAAAGGTTAAGGGATTAGCCCCCATTTTGACACCTAATCTTGCTATTTCTGTCATACCTCTAGTAACTAAAGCAGCTGCCGTATTATCACCAAAACCTAGACCAACAGAAATCCCAGTAGCCAAGGCTATGACATTTTTTAAAGCTCCAGAAACCTCTACCCCTATGACATCAGGATTGGTATAGACTCTAAAGGTAGGTGAAAAAAATAATTCTTGAAACCTTTCAGCAGTCTTTCTACTACTGGAAGCAACCACCACTGCCGTAGGCATAGCTTTTCCTACTTCTTCAGCATGGCTAGGCCCTGAAAGTACTGCAAACCTAGAGGAGATGCCCGGAATTTCTTCTTCAGCTACTTGACTAAGTCTTAATAATGTTTCTGGCTCAATTCCTTTAGCCGTATTTATTATTGCTGAATTAGGTTTTAGGTAATTTTTTATCATCTGAATTATGTTTCTGGTTGAATGAGATGGTACTGCCAATACTATATCTTCGGTATTGGCTAAGGCTTCTTCAAGATTTGTAGTGGCTTTGATATTATCAGGCAAAACCACTCCCGGTAAATACTTAACATTTTCTCTTAAAGTATTGATTTCATCCACTTGTTCCTGTCTTCGGGCCCAGAGATTTACTAGAAGTCCTTTTCTAGCCAAAGTAACAGCTAAAGCAGTACCCCAACTTCCTGCCCCTAAAACAGCTACATGTTTCATTTTAAACCTCCTTTGGTATCGACCTTGGATCCTATTTTATTTTCTTGACCAGCTAATAATCTCTGAATATTCGATTTATGTCTGACAATAACTAAAATTGAACCTATCAGAGCAAATATTATATAAGGTAAAGGCTGTTTAGTAATAATAATTGCCGCTGAGACGAAAATAGCACATAAAATAGAGCCTAAAGATACATAGCGAGTAATATAAACTACAGCGATAAATAAAAGAATAGCTAGCAAAGTTATTTTAGGAGTTAAAAATAAAATGGTTCCTAATCCCGTTGCTACAGCTCTTCCTCCTTTAAATCTTAAATATATGGGCCAAACATGACCAGCCATGGCGGCCATGGCACCAACTACTGCTAATATTTCTCCACCTAGGGTATAGGAAAAATAAGTTGCTAAATAGCCCTTTAAAACATCAAAAATTAGAACAATTGCTGCGGGAACAACTCCTATAACCCTTAACACATTGGTAAACCCAATATTTCCACTGCCATACTTAGTAACATCAATTTTATATAATTTGCCCATTAGGTACCCAAAGGGTATAGAACCCAACAGATAGCCAATTAAGATTGCCTTTAAAAAGTCCATTTAAGCTTTTACCCTCCAATTATTCAGCTCTTTTCCTAATTATAAAGCGAATAGGTGTACCTTCAAAACCGAAGGCCTCCCGAATCTTATTTTCTAGAAATCTTTTATAAGAAAAATGTAGAATCTCTGGCTCATTAACAAAGAGAATAAATGTTGGTGGCTTTACACTTACTTGGGTTGTATATAAAATTTTTAATCTCTTACCTTTATCTGTTGGAGGTGGATTAAGTTGAGTCGCCTCAATAATCACTTGATTTAAAACACTAGTACCCACCCTATGGTTATGTTGTTCTGCCACAAAGTCAACAATTTCTAATATTTTAGGGACCCTCTGTTTAGTAAGAGCCGAAACGAAAATTATGGGTGCATATTGCATAAAAAGCAGTTCACTGCGAATTTGCTTTTCAAACTTATGTAAAGTTTTATCATCCTTTTCTACTAAATCCCATTTATTTATAACCAGGATGCAGCCTTTACCCTGTTCGTGGATATAGCCAGCGATTTTTTTATCCTGCTCAGTAACCCCTTGTGAAGCATCGATAACCATTAGGGCTACATCGCACCTTTCTATGGATCGCAAAGCGCGAATAACACTATAGCGCTCTGTTGGCTCTTCAATTTTACCCCTTCTACGCATCCCTGCTGTATCAATAATCACATATTCTTGGTTATTTCTTTTAAAGGGGGAATCAATAGCATCCCTGGTGGTTCCAGGAATATTACTGACAATAACTCGTTCTTGGCCTAAAATCACATTCACTAAAGAGGATTTCCCTACATTGGGACGACCTGTCACGGCAATTTTAATAACATCAGGATCGTAGGGCTCTTCCATATTATCGGGGAAAAGCTCCACAAGTTTATCCAATAAATCACCAGTATTCATACCATGAGAGGCCGAAATAGGTATGGGCTCTCCTAGACCTAATTGATAAAAATCATAGGTTATAGAAGGATCACTATAGTCTTCAACCTTATTTACTACTAACAGTACTTCTTTCTGGGTTTTTCTTAATAATTGACTAACTTCTTGATCGTCCACTGTTATTCCAGTCTTACCATCCACAACAAAAAGAATTACATCTGCTTCTTCCATGGCAATTTGAGCTTGTTGTTTTACCCTGGTTAACATGGAATCATCAGTATTAATTTCTATGCCACCGGTATCAATAACAGTAAATACTACATTTTTCCATTCAGCGTCTCTATATAGTCGATCTCTGGTAACCCCTGGAGTATCTTCTACAATGGCAGTTCTCCCTCCAGTAAAACGATTAAAAAGAGTTGATTTTCCTACATTGGGTCTACCAACTATAGCAACTATTGGCTTCATCAAACTCACTCCTAATATTGCTTTATTTTAACAAAGCTTCTACTAATCCTTGGGCTGTAGTGTTAATAATAATTAATTCTACATCTAATTTTTCTTTAATTTCCTGAGGGGTAAGATTATCTAAAAACAAACTTTCTCCCCGTTTTAAAAGAATGTCGGGAATAATTACCTTGGCTCCGGATTCTAGGTTCTTTAAGCCCTGTAATAAATCAGTGCCTGTTAAAAGACCAGTAACTGTGACCCGAGGACCAAAAAATGTATTTTCCAAGATTCGTAAATCAATTTCCAAGCCTTTTATTTGGGATAAATGATTAATAATCGGAGCTAGTACTTGCCCCCCTAAAACACCAGCTACCACATAATATTTACGAGGTTTTATTGCTTTAGGTAAAGAAGGCTTTAATAATTCAAACTCATCTATAAATATCCGGCTTAACCCCACCCCATTTTCTAACTGGGGAAAGTCTTCATAAACAGAGGCTTCGGGGAAATCCCAATCCCCTCTTAAATAAAATTCATCGGAAAGAAAGACAAAGGAGTTATCTAATTTTTCTTTAAAGTATTTTTGTTTTGCCTCGATATTTTGAATTAAACCTTGTACATATATTTTATCAAACTCTGGAAAATCCTCTAGGTTTTTGCGAAACTTAGTTACTCCCACCGGAACAATAGCCAAAGATTTTATTCCTGGAGAGAGTTGGCTAAGGTCGTCTATTGTCTTTTCTAAATATGCTCCATCATTAAAGTTTTTACATAAAACTACCTGAGCGTGAATTTCAATTCCTGCTTGAGTTAATTCTTTCAGCTGTTCTAAAATTTGACCAGCGTTTTCGTTACACAATAACTCTCTTCTTAAATCAGGATCTGTAGTATGTACTGAGACATATAATGGACTTAAGCGCAAATTCTTAATCCTTTCTAGATCAGCCTGAACTAAATTTGTTAAGGTTATAAAATTACCTTGTAAAAAGGAAAGACGGTAATCATCGTCCTTGGTATAAAGAGTTTTGCGCATCTCTGGAGCCATTTGTTCCACAAAACAAAATTTACATCTATTATGACAGGTTCGCATTTTGTCAAAGACAGCCCGTTCAAAAACAACCCCTAGTCCTTCATCAAAATCCTTTTCAATGGCATAAAGAATTTGTTCTGAGCTCTGGTTTTTTTCAATTAATAATTCTATTTCTTCATTAGCCCAAAGGATTTGATAATCTATTAAGTCTAGGGGATTTTGTCCGTTTATTTCTAAAA
The DNA here is from genome assembly GCA_012800195.1 of Clostridia bacterium. Lineage (GTDB taxonomy): Bacteria > Bacillota > Peptococcia > Peptococcales > BICA1-8 > JAAZJU01. The sequence continues at coordinate 18,357 of JAAZJU010000123.1, read as the reverse complement.
TTTTATCACCAATCTCTAACCCCAATTCTTCAGCTAAGGAATTTTCTTCAATTTTAGCAATTACTGCTACAACATTAGCCATGATTTTCCTCCAACTTGTTAAATGTTTAACCTCAGACCTTATATTATCTATTATAGTCTTTTTCTCAGTCAAAGTAAGCAAAAATATAAATAGGGTTAATGATAGTCCCTATTTATTATGCTCGTTTCTATTATATTATAAATTTCCACTAGATTATCTTTAATTATTTTAGCAATTGCTTTTTTTGGCATAATAGCACTACACCATAAATAATAGTTGGGGACAAATTTTGAAACATCCACATATTGAATATCAATCTTTTTCCCAAATAAGGCTACTAAGTCTCGCGCAGAAATTTCCATTATTTTAGCTTCATTGGCCACCCCTAGAGTATATATTTCTCTCTCTTTATCGTCCTGACCAATATAGAAAGATAATCCTATTTGTTTATGATTTCGACTAAAATTTGGTAAATTTAGTATTTCATTAATAGTTGCATTTTTGTTAAGATTGCCTAAATGTAAATGAGCAGCTACTAATGATGAGCAAGTGCCAGTGGGACATAAGTAAACAACCTTCATTTTGCACCTAGCCTAATATCTTTAGTTTTAACTATATTAACAAGTTGACTAAATTTCGGAAAGGCTAGCTTCGTTCCCATAATAACTATGGGTCTACCAATTCTTACCCATCCCAGTCTTCTAGATAAATAGCCACCAATCATCATCAGTACATTTACATAAGGCATTGTATCGATAAAAACCAATTCATCTTGAGGTAAACCTGCTATTTCAGCAACACTACGCATTATTGTTTCATAACTTTTACCCAAGTTATGTTTGCTAGTTATATATACATTGTTTTGCTTCTCATCTTGACCCATATATCTTATATATCCATGGTCTTCAGCCACTTGTAGATCATAATAAGGAAGTTTTAGCAATTCTTCACCACTTGGGATGGTGTTTTCAGATAATAGTCTGGTATGAATGGCAGCTGCTGTAACTGATGAGTGAGCCCCACCATAACAATGATAAATAATATGCATTGTACGCCTCCCCCATGTTAATGCCTTACTAAAATGTATACTCCGTTTTCTAAATCATGGGTCATAGCCTTTAAAACTCGACTTAGTAAAATACAAGTACGCTGGACCTCTTCTTGATCTTTAGCAAAAAAAACTGGAACTCCACTAGCTACTTTATCTTTTTGGGTAGTGACAATTGCTAATATTGCCCCACTAATTGCAGTTTCCATGGTTCTCCCCCTCTAAAACTAGTCTGCGGCACTCTTTCCAATGGTACTTTTCAATGGATAATAGGCGGCACTTTCTAAGATTGGTGTTCGATAAATTGCTTCAATTACACATTCCAGATCTTTTTCATTGGGGACTACAAATAGAGCTAATTTCCCAGTATCCACATCTTTTCTCATCAAAGGAGTAAGATCCGGCTCACCTACTTCTAATTTATTGCCAACTAAGATAGAAACATCATGAAGAATAGCTTGTCTTTGCCCTAAGTTATTGAGTATGGCTCTACCATTATCATTTTTAGGATGAACTACCACTCCTATGCCATCCTTAAGGATTTTCTCCCTTTGATCCTCTAAGCCAACATTCATAATAACTATATCATCAACCATTAATAGGGAGTTTTCAAAGTGTAGTTTACCCGGTTTGACAGTAGCAATATCCCGGACAAATCTCCCCCGCATTAAATACATAGAAATAAGGATTGTAGTAATACCTGCAATAATTCCCGCTAGTAAGCCTAACCACAGGGCTACAGAAGTGGTCACCAAGGAAGTAAACATAACTAGATAATTTCTAGCTTCAAAAACCTTAGCAATACCTTCAATATAATCTAAGCCCCGTGGAACTAAAGAAAGTTCCTCCAATTTACTGAGAGTTTCCCTTTCCATATTTCTAATTTCCCTAAATTGTTGAGCCGCTAAGGATAAAAAAGTAATGGCTGTATATTCCTTTTCCATTAAAGCCGGAATAGCTAAGGAAGCTAAGGCAGCAGCCAAGACCCCTAATGAGACATGGACCACAATCCCATGGGGATATGAGGGATATTGTCGATAATCAGTTCTCAACATATATATCCTAGCGGCAGTGCCTACTATTATTCCTAAGATAATAATTTGTATTGTTTTATCCATTTTACTTCTTATTCTTTCTTCTTAAAGGTCCTAAGTAGCTGGTAAATTCCTTACCAAAATTTCTAAGTTTATTAACAGATCCTTCAATGCTTCCAGTACTAATAAATAGAAAAGCTAAACCTCCTATAAAGAAAATTACCAGTAACCAGATAATTGAAGAAATAGTACCCTTACTGGTTTTATCTGCTGGTGCTTCTGCCCCTTTAGCTCCTCCCTCAGTACCTAAACCCAGGAAACCAGGTAAATGGGAGGCAAAAACAGCCGCACTTTTTTTGGCTTGCTCTGCTGAATTAGTATGGGTACCCACTTCAATTAAAATTGTTCTAGGTCCCAAATCTTGATTATAATTACCTTTTGCTTTAAATATTCCTTTAATAAGACCTGGTTGTACCTCATCATAATAGGCTTTCATTTGCTTGGCAAAGTCCATATTGGCTTGCATGTTTTGGTTTTGTCGGCCCACCACAAGTCTTATTTGCACCGCTTCATCCCCATCTATTTCAGTAGCATAAAAGTTGGGGTCGGGAACCCCATCCCGGTGGACATCAATTAACGCTACTGGTCTTTTCTTGAGTAATTGAGCAATTGTTCTTCTTGATCTTTGATAAGCATTGGCATCATGAGGATCGTGGACATTATCACTAAAGCTAACATTAACACCCTTTTCTTCCAATGTATTTGCAATTACTCTCCCTACATTAATAATATCCCCATCCCCTGGTTTACTTTCAGTTCCTGAAGTGGGTACAAAAGATTCTGCTGTATGAGTCATATAAATACCAACAGTACCTTTATTATTTTGAGCCATAACTGGGCCTAGTACTGGTCTAGTGAGAGTTACTTCTTCTTGGCCGAGATACTCACACAATACTGTATCTTCATTAATTTCTACAACCCTATATAAGGAATTATCCGCTAAAATTAATTCGTCCCCTTCGTATACCTCTCTAGCTATTTTATCGATTTCTCGATTGTTATCCATATCTATAAAAGTGTAGTAGCTACCGTCTGTTCTTTCCACTTCAAATTGGCCCAATATATCAGGTATATCAATATTTTGAATGGTTGGTGTATCTTGAAAGGGATTCATAGTGATGAAAATTATTCCCAAGGCGAAAAATAGTAAGGGTAAAACATATATGCTCCTTTTACTCATTATTTTCACCTCTTTGATTATTTTCTTCTTCGTATTTCTTAACACCTAACATGCTGGTATATTCGATGCTCTCTAAGTTATCTATTAATTCGGGGTCCCTGCCTTTACTATCTGGACCTCCTTGTAATCTCTCCCTTGATTCACCAATAATTTCGGCTAGCATAACAGCAATTACACCAGAAAGAACAATGCTATCAAAGGCACCAGCACCCCCTATATGTACGGTACCTTTAATCCCTGTAGTGATTAAAGTAATAAAGTGGATAATGTCTAACAGCAGCACTCCCATAGTAGCTGCTACAAAGGCCGCTCTTCTGGATCTTCCTGCGATATAAGCTATTAAACCAGCAACAACTGGGGTAATATATACAGGATCTAAGAAGAAGGCAAACTCTCTATGACCTCCTCGCATTAAGACACTACCTATATAATACATAGTGCCAGCGGTTAATATGGCCCCGAAAATTGCTCTTATTCTTTCCATATTTGTTCCTGCTTTAGCGAGCAAATATATAGCAACACCTATAGGAACTATTGCGCCCCCAACATTGATGGTAGTATCTATATTCCCTCTTGTGATGGGTATATCAATAAAGCTGCCTACAATTAGTGCTCCTAAAATTGCCAAGGCTCCCTTATCTGTTAACCTCATTCTGTCTAATACTCTATGACCTATCCCGAAAAAGATTAAAATTGATAAGATAAATAAGACTATGGTTCCTATAGGTAATCTCATTAAATACCTCCCCTTCCTTGTTTTTTCAACCTTATATTGCCCAGTAGTAAATTTTTATATGCAAGAATCAAATAGGAACTGAATAAATTAATCATTCAGCCCCTAGATAAAATTCTAATCTTTTTCTATTAACTTCCCTGTATTTATATCGTATTGATATTCTATATCTCTTGTGTTGTCATTAACTACTTCTATATTAAATATAATTTGACCATTTTTAGATTTTAGGCTCCATTCTTCTACTTTATAATCCTTCCCTGCATCTTTTAGTGTTTGATCTGTTAGATCTTGGATTTTATTCACATTTTCTAAGGTTATTTCACCTTCTTTTAAATCTTTGTTTTTCTCTTGATTTTCTTTCATTATTTTGCCATCCACGGGATTTATCTTTACTTCATATTCATTAGTATCATCATATCCTTCCACTTGATAAACATAGGAACCATGACTAAATTCAAGCTCTAACTCTTTTACTTTTGCATCGGGATACTTCTTGGTAAAGGTATTATATGCTTCTTTGGGCTCTACTTTAACATCTTCAAATTTAACAATAGTATTGGCGTTGGTATTGGCCTTTTGTTCTGTATTTGACTTATTCTGTCCATTTCCTTGATTTGATAATTTTTGGTTTGGAGTATTAGGGGTACACGCTGAGAGCATTAGAACTAAGATTACAACTAATATAGATACAAACAATTTTTTCTTCGACACCTTATCCTTCCTCTCTTATTAAAATGTTCTAATTAATAATCTGTCTGCTCTTTTTAGAAATTATACCCAAACTAAAGTTTTAAGATAAAATAAAAATAGCCTCTCTAAGAAGCTATTCTTTACAACCATGTGTGTTATTGGATATTAATCCTCGTTGTCTTAACCACTCTCCTACATAGCCAGTGATTATTACCGGGGATTTTTTAACCTCTCTTAAATTTGGGGCATTTATTAAAAGCATTAATTCCTTAACCTCTCTAATCAGACCTTCAAGATAAAAAATAAGAATATCTTCTTTCATTTCTTTGGCCTTACTTAATATGGGAGCGGCTAGACCAGCTATTTTAGCTCCCAGAACCAAAGAAATTAAGATATCTTTTGCAGTTCTAAGGCCACCAGTGGCAAAAATATTTAAATCATTAGCCACACTTTTTGCTTCTAATAGAGAAATGACTGTGGGAATGCCCCAATTGATAAGATCAGGATTGGTGTACTCGGGATTTCGTTTTTGTTCAATTGCTGCAAAATTAGTCCCTCCTGCACCGCCTACATCAAAGTTTTTAAGCCCTTCATTATAAAGCTTATTTACTGTTTCCCGAGATAAACCGAAGCCCACTTCTTTAATAATGACAGGAACTTTAACCTTTGTTTTAATTTGTAAGATATTTTCCAAGGTACCTTTAAAAGCCCTATCTCCTTCACCCATTGCTAATTCCTGAGCTAGATTTAAATGAAGTTGGAGAGCATCTGCTTCGATCATTTCTACAGCTTCTAAGGCTTCCTGAGGATTAACTAAAGCACTAACATTAGCAAAAATTAGTCCCTGAGGATTTAACTCTCTAACAATTTTAAAAGTATTCCTTGTGGCAGGATTTTTAATGGCAGCTGTTTGGGAACCCACTGCTAAAGCAATTCCACATTCCCTAGCAGCAATAGCAAAAATTTTGTTAAATTGCTCTAAACCATCTGCTCCTCCAGTCATAGCATTAATTAGTAAAGGAAATTTTAGTTCCTTATGAAATAAGGTCATATTAGTATCAATATCTTTTATATCAAAGGAACCTAGAGCTTGATGAACTAGAGCTACATCACGAAACCCAGGATCAAGGGGCCCATCTTCAATTTGCAGTGTATATTTCAAATGCTGCCATTTTCTTTTTTCTCTGATATCCATCGCATTCATCCTTAAAATAAACTGGCCTCCGCTTAAAAGCGAAAGCCCAGTTATTTAAATTATTTTAATTCATTAAAGATGTCGCCGACAAGATCTCCAATTGTTACTCCAGATTCTTCTTTATGTTCAACCGGCTCTTTAGTAGCAACCTTTTTCTCTTTGACAGGTTTTTCTTTGGCTTCTTTAATGCTTAAACCGATTTTTTTATTTGCTTGATCAATATCAAGAATTACAACATCTACCTCTTCGCCAATAGAAACCACATCTTCAGGTTTTTCAACCCTTTCCCAAGCCAATTGAGAAATGTGCACTAATCCATCTACTCCAGGTAATAATTCGACGAAAACACCAAAGGGTGCTATTCTGACAACTTTTCCTTTAATTTGAGAACCAATGGAATACTGATTGACTATAGTTTCCCAAGGGCTAGAAGTTAGTTGTTTTAATCCTAAAGAAACTCTTTCTTTTTCTCTATCAACACTAATTACATAAACATCTATTTTGTCGCCTTCTTTGACGATATCTCTAGGATGATTTACCCTACCCCAAGCCATTTCTGAGACATGGAGTAATCCATCTACTCCTCCTAGGTCAACAAATGCACCAAAATCTGTGATTCTTTGAACTGTTCCCTGTCTGGTTTGACCTTCAGCTAGTTCTGCCCAGGTCTTTTCTTTTTGTTCTTCATATTCTGCATCTAAAACTGCTTTTCTTGAAAGAACAGCTTTTCTATTTTTGGTATCTAGTTCAATAACTTTTAGTCTCAATTTTTGACCAACATACTGCTCCAAATCTTCAACATATCCTCTTTCAACCAAGGAGGCAGGTATAAAGCCTCTCACACCTACATCAACTAAAATACCACCTTTGACTACTTCGGTAACTTCAGCTTCAATAATTTCTTCCGCCTTAAAAGCTTCTTCTAATTTTTTTAATCCTTCTTCTTGTTCTGCCCTGCGTTTAGAAATTATCATATTGCCTTCAGCATTTTCTACCTTTAAAACCAAAACTTTAATTTCTTCTCCTACCTTAACAAAATCATTGGGGTCTTCTACCTTGCGATAGGACAACTCGTTAACTGGTATAATCCCCTCTGATTTACCACCTACATCAACTAATACCTCATCATTATTTATTTGAACAACCGTACCGGTTAAAATATCACCTGGTTTTATATCTCCAAATTTTGTCATTCCTTGATCTAGGTGTTCTTGAATTTCTACCTCTACATTATTTTCTTCCTGTTGGTTTTCTTCTTGCTGGTTTTTAATTTCTTCCATTACTCTGACAACCTCCTCAATAATCCATTCTGGTGTTGATGCACCGGCTGTTACCCCAACTTTTTCTATTCCTGAAAACCAATCATCCTTTAATTCCTGTGCATTTTCAATATGCTTTGTAGGAGTACCAGTTTCAGAACATATTTTTGCAAGTTTTTGGGTATTAGCACTATTTAAACCCCCTACAACTATCATCAGATCAACCTTTTCGCTAAGCTCAAAGGAAGCCTGTTGACGTTGACGGGTAGCTGAACAAATTGTATTATAGACAATTAAATCTTCGATTTTTTCTTTAAGATATTCTTCCATTTCATTAAATTTTTCAATTTTCTCTGTGGTTTGAGCCACAAAACAAATCTTGTCATTGAGCTGCATTTTTTTTAACTGATCAAAGGACTGACAGGTAATCCCCTTACCTTGGGCCCAACCTAAAACACCCTTTATTTCTGGATGTTCCGGATCCCCTAAGACAAGAATAGTATAACCTTTTTCACTATATTCTTGAGCTATTCTTTGCACTTTGCTGACAAAGGGACAGGTACAATCAATTATTTCTAGATTATGTTTTTTAGCTTCAGTAAATACTTCAGGGGGAACTCCATGAGTTCGTATGACAAGACTGTTTTCCTTAATATCTTCGAAGTTTTCCCTTGAAATTATACCCATTTTCTCTAATCTTGATACTTCTTGAGGATTATGTATTAAAGGTCCCCAACTAGCCACTGGTGATTTTTTTTCTTTTATTATTTTTTCTCCAGTATTAATGGCATTCCTAACGCCAAAACAAAAACCTGAATGGGGAGCAATAAATATCTGCAATAAGACCAGCCCCTAAATTTTTCCTTAATAGATTGTAATAGTAGTAGTTTTTGATTTTGCTAATTATATATACTTCTCTAAACAATAATAAATATCCTTCTATTTATTTTCAACTAATTCAATTACTTTTTCTTGTAATAGTTTACTTATCTCTTCTAATTTTTCACCGGTTATTTTTTCCTTACAAAGCTCATTAATCTCCAAAGGCTTACCAATATTAATAGTTACTTTGGTAAATAATCCTTTGCCAATGTTTCTGGCATTTATTAATCCTACAGGAACTATAGTGGCTTTTCCTCTATAAGCTATCATTGCTGCTCCAGGTTGAAAATCCTTTACTTCACCAGTTTTACTCCTGGTGCCCTCTGGAAACATTGCTAACACTTTGCCTTCTTCTAATACCTTGATGGATTGTCTAATAGCATTTCGATCCGCTGCCCCTCTTTTCACGGGGATTGCTTCCAAATTTCTGACGATTAGCCCAATGAAAAATATTTTAAATAATTCTTCTTTAGCCATAAAAGATAATTTGCGTGGCAAATAAGCTGCTAAAATGACAGGATCCCAATTACTAGTGTGATTACTAATTAAAACAACTGGTCCCTTAGTTGGTATATTATTTAAGCCTTTTATTTCTATTTTAGTAAGAGGAAATAAAAGTATTGGGAGAATTAACTTTAAAAAATTATACAGCATGTTTATGATCCTCCATTATTCACCACATTTAAAATATGGTTGACCACTTGAGTAATATTTAAATCACTAGTATCTATAATCAAAGCATCTTCCGCTGGTCTTAAAGGAGAAGTTTCCCGTTCGCTATCTAATTTATCTCTTTTAGTAATATCATCAATTACTCCTTTTAAGGTCACTTTATAGCCTTTGCTTTTGAATTCTTCCAATCTTCTTTTAGCTCTTTCTTCTAGAGAGGCTATAAGAAAAAATTTAAAATTTGCGTCTGGCAAAACTATAGTTCCAATATCCCTGCCATCCATAATAATATTATTACTTTTGGCGAGAGCCCTTTGCTTAATTACCAAGCTCTCCCTAACTTCAGGAATAGCGGCAACAACAGAAACAGCATCTGAAACTTCTGGTCTTCTAATGGCCTCTGTAACATCCTCGCCATCACAAATAACCCTTTGAACATTAGAATCATCAATCTGAAAATCAATTAAAGTGGTTTTAGCTAATTCAATAAGCTTCTTAGTATCCGTGACACTTACTCCTTTTTTTAAGGCCTTATAAGTAAGTGCTCGATACATAGCTCCTGTATCTACATAAATATATTTTAATTTTTCGGCTAATTTCTTGGCTACTGAGCTTTTACCAGCTCCTGCTGGCCCGTCAATAGCAATTTGTTTAAAATTAGTCATCAGTTCTCCAATCCCATTTTCCCCAGAAATTATATATTTCAGGCCATAATTCTAACAACTCATCTTTTGTTAAAACCAAGGCCTGAGGAGATTTTTTTTTAATTTCATTAAGCATTATCTTGTCCGTTTTATAACCATCTTGGCTTTTCACAAGAGCATTCCAATCGGAATCACCTGTATATGTAATCAAAGGACAGCTTAATTTTTCTCTACTATTTTTTTCGGTAATAATAATACCACTTAGTCTACAAAAAAAGATTAATTCTTCTATAGCATATTTTGGTAAAGGAGCAATTTCCCCTATTACTGGGATATAAAAAGGTAATTTTTCCACTTTCTCCCGGATAGACTCACAGTTTTGCGCGGTAATTGCAAAAACTACCCCATGAATGGGATATTTGTCTATTAGATCAATATCGACATGGGAGATGTCCTTTAAAAAAACTTTCATAATAAATTTAAGCTATGGTTCTATGTGCTAAACCGATAGCAACTTCATCTAAATGTAGCAGCCCAATACCAAAAAAAACAACTACACAGACATGGTCGTGATGGCGAGCTATCCCTAATTTTCCACCAATATTTAAACCTATAGCTTTAGGCATTATTTGAGATAAGGCCTCACGAGTAGCCCCAGCTACAGCCCCCTCCTCAGAATGGGTATCCCGGATAACTCCTTCCCTTTTTGCAGCCACAATGGCTCGTTCAACAATCTTCTTAATGGAAGATAAATATTCACCACCAACATCTACTGCAGCAGTTTTAATGCCTATTTCTAAAAATTGTTGTTTTGCCTTAGCTTCTTCTTCTCTTGTTTCAGTCAAGGCCATTTTAATAGCTACACTTGAAATCTTCTTGCTCCCATAAGCCAAAATACATCACCTCTAAATTACAACTTTAAAATAGTTGTACTATATCTTTAGTCTAAATAAGGCACCAGAGGTGCCCATTTGGATTATATTATAATGTGGTAAATATTGCAACTATTTGACTTTATCAACAAAAAAACTGTATTTATCTTTAGCTGGTACTGTTATAATACTGGGGATTTTCAAACCCTCAGAACCACTAACCTTAAAGGATAAATCTAAGAAATAAGGGGAGATATCAATTGTTATTTCATCCCCTTCTAAAACATAAATTTTGTTTTCTAAACTTGTAAAATCCGCAATTTTAGTACCGTTAATTAAAATATTAGCCAGGGGAAGGCTCTGAACATAAGGTGTATCCAAGCTAATAGTAATAAAATCCTGCTGTAGGTCTAAGCTTGTCGCCTGCTGGATTAGAATGTCTTCCTCAATTTTCTCCCCTTCTCTATTTTCTACTATATTGAAATGTAATCGTAAGGGTTCATAGGTGTGAACTGTCTGTACAACTAATAACATACAAAATAAACTTAATACCAAGGAAACTAAAATCTTATTCCCTTTGTTTAAAAATTTTTCTAAGTGCTCTTCCATAGGTATCCCCCCAGGAATATTGCTATTCTTACCTTGGGTTTATACAAGTATACCTATAGGATTGCCCATTGAAGCTTAATTAAACAAAGAAGCATTATTTCCTGCTACAAATCCTGTGGAAAAAGCCGCTTGTAAGTTGTAGCCTCCAGTAAAACCATCAATATCAATTATTTCTCCAGCAAAAAACAAACCTTTAATTATTTTTGATTCCATGGTCTGGGGATCTATTTCTTTGACATTAACCCCTCCAGCCGTAACAATTGCTTCAGCTATAGGCCGAGGTTTATGGATTGTTAATTCAAAATTCTTTAACAAACTAGTTAGCTTTTCTCTTTCCTTTCTAGTAAGCTGGTGCATTACTTTTTCAGGATCAATTTGTGATAACTCTATAAAAATGGGAATAATTTTTCGAGGTAGCAAATCATTTAAACTATTTCTAAAAATTTTATTACTATGTTTTTCTATTTCCCTTTGTAGTCTTAAATCCAACTGTTCATTACTTAAGGCTGGCTTAAAATCAATAGTTAAGATTAAATCTTCTTGCTTCTTAAGCCAGTAATCTACTGCCCATTTACTCATACTTAATATAATTGGGCCTGAAACACCGAAATGGGTAAAAAGCATTTCACCAAAGAGAGAAGTTAGAACTTTGCCATTTTTCTCCTTGATAGCTACATTAACATTTCTTAGGCTAAGACCCTGAAGGCTTTTAACCCAAGGCTCCCTAGTTTCTAAGGGGATTAATCCTGGTCTAATAGTTTTGATATTATGACCTAATTTTTTAGCCCAGGAATAACCATCACCTGTAGATCCAGTACCTGGAAATGAACAACCGCCAGTGGCCACAATTATTCTCTTAGCAAGAATTTCTTGACCATCCTCTAGCAAAACACCCTTTACTTGTTTAGCATCTTTATCAATTAAAATTTCCTTAACTCGTTGATTAGTTAGAACCTTAACTTGATGTTGGCTCATATATTTTTCTAAGGCCTTTACTATATCTCTGGAACTATCAGAAACAGGAAATACTCTATTCCCTCGTTCAACCTTTAATTTCACCCCATGTTCTTGAAAAAAATTAATTAAATCTTGATTGGTAAAAGTATAGAATGGCCCATATAAGAATTTTCCGTTATTAGGAAAGGAGGCAATCAAATCTTCAATTTCTCCCGCATTGGTAACATTACATCGACCTTTGCCAGAAATAAGTATTTTCTTACCTAAAATTTTATTTCTTTCAATTAAGGTAACAGAAGCACCCATTTGAGCAGCCCTTCCTGCGGCCATCATACCTGCTGCCCCACCACCAATAACAATAATCTTTTCATGAGATTTTTCCATAGTTAACCCCTTTAGTTATTTAATTTTATATGTTTTTTTAATGCTTGAATTTCTTTTTCGGTCAGAAATCTATATTCACCTACAGGAATATCAATACTTAATGGCCCCATTTTGATCCTTTTTAATTTTAAGACAGGATGGCCTATAGCCTCAAACATTCTTCTTACTTGTCGATTACGACCTTCATGAATAGAAATTTCTATTAAGGCTTGATCCTTCAATTTCGTCAAGGCTTGTACCCCAGCAGGAGCTGTTAAACCATCTTCTAAAATAATGCCTTCCCTTAATTTATTTAACTCTGTCTCCTTAGGGACGCCTTTTACCAAGGCTTGGTAAACCTTAGTTATTTCATATTTAGGATGGGTTAAACGATAAGCTAATTGCCCATCATTAGTTAATAATAATAAGCCCTCAGTTTCATAATCTAACCTGCCCACAGGGTAGATTCTAGCTTTCACATCTTTAACCAGGTCAAGTACAGTAAATCTACCATAGTTGTCCTTAGCTGTTGTGACATAACCCGCTGGCTTATTCAACATAAGGTATATCTTAGCCTCTTTTTTGGTAATAACCTTGCCATTTATTTTTACTATATCCTGGGCAGGATCAATCTTAGTCCCTAAAGTAACTACTTCATCATTTACGGTTACTTTACCTTGGATTATTAATTCCTCACATTTTCTTCTTGAACCAATACCAGCATGGGCTAAATATTTTTGTAGTCTCTCCAAGGCCTAGCCTCCATTCAAGAAGCAGAACTATTGTTCTAAACTTCGAATATTCTCTTTACATTTTAGCAAAAAGTGGAGGTTTTAAGCAAATATCCGAGTAACTATATAAATTGAAGCCAAGAAAGTCGTAACATCAGCAAGTAAACCTACCCATAAAGCGTGCCTATATCTCCTAATACCTACGGAACCAAAATAAACAGTCAAAACAAAAAAGGTTGTGTCAGTACTACCCTGCATGGTTGAAGCCAATCTACCTATAAAAGAATCAGGACCATAAGTATTTATTAATTCAGTAGTTATTCCTAAGGCCCCCCCGCCCGACAGAGGTCGCATTATTGCCAAGGGTAAAACTTCTCCTGGGATGCCTAAAAATTCTGTTATAGGTCGGATAGCCTCAACGGACATAGCCATCGCACCAGAATTTCTAAAGATGCCGATAGCCACAAGCATAGCAACTAAATAAGGTATAAGTTTAATGGCAATTTTAAAACCTTCTTCAGCTCCCTCTATAAATACCTCATATACATTTACTCCCCGAATATAAGCGAAAACTGGAATAAAAAAAATTAAAAAAGGAATTGCCCATTTTGAAACATAACCTATTAAAAATTCAATCATTTAGATTTATCCCTCCTTGAAAAAAACCTAAACAATCTATCAGAGGTTAAAGCCAGGGTCATTCCTATAAAAGTAGCAAACATGGTGGTACCTACAATTTCTGTGGGATTAAGGGAGCCAGCTGCAACTCTTACCCCGATTATTGTAGCTGGTACTAAAGTCATGCAAGAAGTATTTAAAGCTAAAAAGGTAACCATAGCATCACTAGCCTCATCAGAGCCATTATTAAGAGCTTGTAGCTCTTGCATAGCTTTTAAACCGAAAGGTGTAGCTGCATTGCCCAAGCCTAAAAGATTTGCACTTAAGTTAAGTAATATGGAGCCCATAGCAGGGTGATTTTCCGGAATACTGGGAAACAGAAACTTTGTAAAGGGCTTGATAATTTTTGCTAAGACATCTACAAGACCTGCTTTCTCTCCTACTCGCATTATCCCTAACCAAAAAGTCATTAAACCAATTAAATCAAAGGAATATTTTACTCCTAAATTAGCTGCTTGCAGTGCAGAATCCGTTATTACTTCTGGTTGACCGTTTATAGTTGCCACTATAACCCCCGCAACTATTAATAATAGCCAAATAAAATTAATCATAGGTATCCCCCCACTAGGTTTACAATAGTCCTTTTAGATACCTATGAATTGTTCCTACTAACTAGAACTTATCAAAAAATATAAAAAAAGATGAGACCTTGTCCCATCTAACTTTTATTATTATTTAATTCTCTGTACCTGCAAATTCTGTGCATTCAACATTTTGTTCCTGGGCTTTGTTTTTTGATCCTTTGCCACCAACCATATTTTGCACTTGCTGGACTAAATTAGGGGCAAGGTCAATCAAACGATCAACCATTTGATTGCCATCCACCGGCAAAAATCTAATATTGTCCTTGGAAACAACTAAGAAACCTACTGGTTGAACAGAAACCCCTGCTCCTGAACCACCACCAAAGGGTAAGGACTGTTGTTGTTCTTGATTTCCTCCTCCTGCTGTTTCAAACTCACCACCCCCCGCAGCGAATCCACAAGCTACGCGGGATACTGGTATAATAATTGTTCCATCGGCAGCCTCGACAGCATCACCCACAACTGTATTTACATCAACCATTTCTTTAATGCTTTCCATGGCTGTTTTCATTAATCCTTCAATAGGATGGCTTTCACTCATTGTATTACCCCCTTAAATACATAATAACTAACATGCTCTTATTCCCCTAAGGGGACATTCACCTTGTTTCAAAGCTTAGCCTCATTTAACTCCTGTTGCGGGAGTATTAATGATGCTGCTGAGATAAATCGCGCAGTCTGAAGTAAGACAATAATAATATGGCCTAAAGGAAAGGTAATTATGCACTGGTAATCAATAAGCAGTTTATCATTAGTGTAATCAGGAATAATTTGTACATTTAGAGCCTCTGGATTAATAATCATCCACCGTGATAATTGAGATAACATATAACTATTAGCAGCCCACATACTACCTGCCGCAATAGCAGTCATAGAAGCATCTAAAAAACCAATTTCACTGTATACTTTAAATTTTTTGCATTTTATCGGTTTTAAAATTTTAGTAGTTAATTTACTGGCATGGGCTAAGACCTGAATAGACTTAGGTAACCAGACCCTAATTCTTTTTAAAATTAATCGCCAGTTTTTAGGGGGCATTTTCTCGCTTTTCATAGCTTCTTGAACTTCTTCTAGATTATGTTCCCTCCTAGCCAACAGAGATAGTATTTTTATGAAAGGCTTAGATTTTACATTGCGAATTATTATAAATAAAAACTTAATTTTAATATCTAGCTGATCTTCTTTATCTGATCTATGGTAGTTTACACGGACCTCCACAGGTAAAATTAAAAAGACAACACCGAGTAGTATTAAAGGAATTATATGGTAATACCAATTCATATGTTTCACTCCCTATACTACCTAATTTTGGCATTTAAGTTCTATGTTATACATAAAAAAAATGAACTGGACTATTGTTAGAGTGTGAACAATAGAGTCTAGTTCATTTCTTTAATTTCAAGCCTCCTCCAGAGCATATTTCTCTGGATGAGGTAATTGACTTATATCATTGAGGCCAAAATATTGAAGAAAGTCTCTAGTGGTTCCATAGAGAATAGGTCTTCCAGGTCCTTCTCTTCTGCCAACTTCCTCTATTAAGTTTCTATCAATCAGGGTATAGATTATTTTATCTACCTTTACTCCTCGCAAAAGTTCAATTTCACTACGGGTTATTGGTTGTTTATAAGCAATAATTGCTAAAGTTTCTAAAGCTGCGGTAGAAAGATTACTTAATTTAGGCTTATATAATTTCTCAATAAAAGGAGCATGCTCTTTTTTAGTAATGAATAAGTAGCCATAAGCTAATTTGGCTAAGGTGAAGCCCCTATGGTTTTTTTGATATTCCAAATAAAGATCTTCTAGTAGCTTCTCTGTTTCCTCTTGAGAAAGATTGATTATTTCAGAAACTTCTTTTACTGTTAAAGGTTTATTACTGACAAAAAGTAAACTTTCAATTATAGCTTTTAAATCATCTGTGAACAACAAACCCAATCGCTCCTTTGACCATTTCCATTAAATTTCGCAATCCTCAGCTAAATATATCTGGATATCTCCAAAAATTTTATTTTGTCTACATCTTATTTTATTCTGTTTAATTAATTCTAAAAGAGCCAAAAAGGTCATTATCAAACGAATACGAGTAGTCCTTCCGGTAAAAAGGCCTTTAAAGGATAATCCTTGGGGTTGGTTATTAAGTCCATCTAAAATCCAAGCCATACACTGGGTAATAGCAATTTCTTCTTTTTCTAACTCATAAACTGGGACCAACTCACTAGCCCTATCTAAAATGGCCTTAAAATGTTTCCACAAATCTTGTAAGGAAACATTAGAAACGGGGTTAACTGGCTCAAAATCCTTGATAATTTTTGACTCATCAATATCCCGCACAAAAACAGTAGACATTTCCTGTTCTTTTTCTCGTAAATAGTAGGCCACTTGTTTGTATTGTCTATATTCTATTAATCTAGCTACCAACTCTTCCCTTGGGTCTTCTTCTAGATCCTCATTATCCACTTTAGGGGGTTTAGGTAGGAGCATCTTGGCCTTTATGGCTAATAAGGTCGCGGCCATAACCAAAAACTCACTGGCTACATCTAGATCAAAGTTTTTGGCTTCATTAATATAATCTAAATATTGATCAGTTATTTGAGCAATTGGTATATCATAAATATCTACTTCATTTTTTTCAATTAAATGTAACAGTAAATCTAATGGCCCTTGAAAATTCTCTAATTGGATTTGATATTTGGTTGTATCCATCTTAGACACCTAGTACTTCTCGAACCTCTTCCATAGTTTTCTCAGCTAATTGGCTTGCCTTTTTATTACCAGTAGCTAATATCTCCTCTAAAAGCTGAGGTCGTTGGGCATAATATTCCCTTTTTTCCCAGATTGGTTCTAAATTTTTAATTAAAATTCGGCTTAAGTTCTTTTTACAAGCTACACAACCTATAGTACCTTGACGACAGGATTGTCCAATTTCTTCAACCTCAGAAGGGTTGTAAATTTTATGGTAAGTATAAACTACACAGACCTCAGGATTACCTGGATCATCTTTTTTCACTCGACCAGGATCGGTAACCATCATTCTAACCTTTGCTTCAATTTCTTCTTTATTAGAGGCAATAGGAATATCATTATTATAGCTTTTAGACATTTTTCTTTTGTCCACCCCAGGTAATAAAGGTATCTTAGATAACTTAGCTTGAGGTTCAGGGAAAATTTCCTTCTTATACATATAGTTAAACCTTCGGGCAATTTCCCGTGAAAGCTCTAAATGGGGTAATTGGTCTTCCCCTACAGGTACAGTATCAGCTTTATAAACCAGAATATCAGCTGTCATTAAAAGGGGGTATCCTAAAAAACCATAAGTAGATAAATCCTTCCCCTCTTTTCCTAGTTGTTGGATTTGATCTTTATAAGTTGGTACCCTTTCTAACCAAGATAAAGGAGTCATCATGGATAGCAATAAATGAAGCTCTGCATGTTGTTTGACATGAGATTGAACCATGATTATAGATTTTTCAGGATCAAGTCCAGCACTTAACCAGTCCAACAACATTTCCCGAGTATTATATCTAATTTCTTCAGGATTTTCATAAGCTGTAGTTAAAGCATGCCAATCAACAATCCCATAAACACAATCATAGTCCTTTTGAAGTAAAACCCAGTTTTCCAAGACGCTTAAATGTCCAATATGTAAGCGACCTGTAGGACGCATTCCGCTAAAAATTCTTCCTTTTGACATCATTTTTCCTCCTTAAGACCATAGGCATTTTATATAAAGTACAATTTATTAATAATCCATTTACTAACAAATAATTTTACATCACTGGCCTGATAAAGGCAATTGTCATAAAGTATTACTTAGCTTTTATAGTTTAACTTTACCCACTCGATGGCCTCTTTTTTAGAAGTAATATTGCCCCTGAGAACTTCCTCTTCTAGTTCCGTTAAAATTTTTCCTATGATGGGTCCAGGAGCAATTCCAATTTGTAATAAATCCTTCCCCTCCAAAGGTAAGGAAATTTCATTCCGGAGAGCCTGAATCCTTTCTATTATTTTCTTATTATCTTCTAAAATTGATAATAAAAAAATATTGGCCTCTTGAGGTACATGCTCTAACAAAAGATATAAATGTAAATCTGTTACATGCTCTGGATAATTGGTTATAAAGTTTATCTTAGCCTCGTTATCCAAAAAC
>JAAZJU010000122.1 GCA_012800195.1 Clostridia bacterium | reverse complement strand
AGCGGGAATTAGACTTGTAAAGGGGGCAGATTTATTTGGAAAATAAAAGACAAAAAAAGTTGGAAAAAGACTTAAAAATATATTTATATATAATTACATTTTTATTTATAGTTTTACTTAGCCGCTTAGGATGGCTACAGATGGTTGAAGCTGATGCTCTTCGAACCCGGGCTGAGGCCAATCGGATTAGATTGGTTACTATACCAGCTTCCCGAGGCAATATTATCACTTCAGATGGAGTGGTCCTTGTTACTGACCATCCTTCCTTTCAGGTGTCTATCACTTATTTAGGTTTAAAAAACCAAGATCAGGTTGTTAATAAATTAGCTGAAGTCTTAGAAGATCCAGAAATCACCCCTGATACTATCAATGATTTAATTAAAGCCAGAAGTTCGAGATTGTTTGAACCCATAGTTATTAAGCGCAACATTCCCATTGAAACTGTTACTAAAATTGAAAACTATCGCAATGAGTTACCAGGGGTAATAATTGAACCAGCTCCTGTTCGCAATTACCTTTATGGTGACCTAGCGGGACATGTACTAGGGTATCTTGGTGAAATCAATGAGGAACTTAACCAAGAGGGTTACGAGGATTATAAATTAGGAGATTATATAGGCAAAGTAGGAATAGAAAAACAATATGATCAATATCTTAGAGGGCATCCAGGTTACCGCCAGGTAGAGGTTAATGTTCATAATAGACCCATTCGGGAGATTACTACTATTGCTCCAGAGCCTGGTAATGATATTGTACTAACTATCGATTTTGACCTACAAAGGGTTATGGATAATAGCTTTGATGAGGTTTTAGAAAATTTACAGAAAGATTCGAGAACAAAGAAAGCTAATGCTGGAGCTGCAGTTCTAATCGATGTTAAGACTGGGAAAATTTTAGCTATGACCACTAGGCCAGCTGATAATATTAGAGTTCAAAATAAAGCAATTCAAGGAAGGTATATCCCTGGTTCTACCTTTAAAATGATAACCGGTATTGCTGCTTTAGAGGAGGGTAAGGTTACCCCTGAAGAAACTATTTATAATAAAGGTGCTTATTGGTATCCTCCCTATATAAAAAGTGTGGCTCCCATCGGACCTATGAATTACTATACTGCTATGTCAAAATCCGATAATACTTATTTCCAAGAAATAGGGAGAAGAGCAGGAATTGATGCTATAGCTAGGATTGGGGTAGAATTTGGTCTAGATAAACCAACTGGGATCGACTTGCCTTATGAGAATAGTGGCAGTTCACCTATGCAGGGATTGCCTACTAAAGAAAAAAGAGAGCAATATTTTCAGTGGGCTGCTAATACAGTAAATAAGCGTTTTGAAAATAGAATTAAACAAGTGGAAGAAAAGTATCAAGGGTTGCTTGCTCAGGAAAAAAATGCAGAGGAAAGAACAAAATTAACCAGACAAAGAGATTCGGAGATTAGAACTCTTCGTTCTCAATGGCAAATTGATTTAAACTGGAATACTCGTTGGCATGATGCTGATACATTTAATGTAGCTATAGGTCAAGGGAGACAGAACTACACCCCTTTACAACTAGCTAATTTTGTGGCTGCCTTGGCCAACGACGGTGTAAGATATAAGCCTTATGTGGTGGATAGAATTGTAGATAGTGAAGGCAAGGTTGTCCAACAGTTCCATCCAGAGGTGGCTGGAGTGGCTCAGGTATCGCAACAAAGCATAGATATCACCAAAGAGGCTATGCGTAGAACTTGCCAACCAGGAGGAACAGCCTGGGGTTTATTCTATACCTTTCCTCAAGATATACAAGTAGCAGCTAAGACAGGAACAGCTCAGCCTGGTCAAGCTGATTATAAGGAAAACGGTGTACAATATTTTGATGGCTTGTTCCTAGCCTATGCTCCAGCTGATGATCCTCAGATTGCCTTTGCAGGAGTAGTGGAGTTTGGGAGAACTGGTAGTGGTTCTGCAGGTTTAGTGGCCAAAGCAGTTTTTGAGGAATATTTTGGTTTAAACCAGGAAAAAAACGAATAATTGCAATTTTAGAGCCAAATTTTAAAGATATGTCAATATTAGAAGGAAAAACGGGGAAAAAAGAGCCTGTTTTTCCTTTTTTCTTGCAGGTATTAAGTAGGGTTTTGTAGAAATTAACAAATTGATAAAATAGTAGGAGGCTAGAGATAAAGACATTATGGAACCAGTAAAGCTAAAAGGAAATCGTGAAGGATTAATATTAAAATTGGACTTAAAAACAAGTTTCCCTATCCTTTGTGAAAACATTATGGCTAAAATAAAATCTGCTGATGCTTTCTTAGGGGATAATAGGGAAATTATAATAAATACCGGCAATCATGTCCTTGATTCTGATCAAATCGAAGAATTAACCCGTGTATTACAATCATTAGACTTAGGTATAAAAAAGATTATATCTGAGGCTAAGGAGGAAAGGGAAGTGGAAAAACCCATAAATAGTCAGCAAAAAATAGAACTAGAACAATCCCTGTCAGAAGGATCTACTTTAATGGTTAGGAAGAACCTTCGTTCTGGACAGAGCGTATTTCATGAAGGTACAGTCATTGTTATGGGCGATATTAATCCTGGAGCAGAGGTGGTAGCTGGTGGTCATATTTTTGTTTTAGGTCATTTGCGGGGGGTTGCCCATGCAGGTGCTAGAGGAGACAAAGATGCTGTGGTTTATGCCAATAAACTGCAACCTACCCAGCTAAGGATTGCCAATCTTATTACTAGGGCTCCAGATGATGAAAGTGTAGCTCCCAATGAGCCTGAACTAGCAAGGATAAAAGATGGGATGGTTATTATAGAAAAATACTCATTATATAAGGAGGAATAGATAAGATGGGAGAAGTTATAGTCATAACCTCAGGAAAAGGTGGAGTGGGTAAAACCACTACAACAGCTAATATTGGGACAGGCTTAGCTGCACAAGGGAAAAAAGTAGTGCTTATAGATACTGATATCGGTTTAAGAAATTTAGATGTAGTAATGGGATTAGAGAATAGGATCGTTTATGATTTAGTTGATGTAACTCAAGGAAATTGTAGGCTTAAACAAGCATTAATTAAGGATAAACGTTTTGAGGGGCTTTTCCTCCTTCCAGCAGCTCAAACTAAGGATAAAAATGCTGTTAGCGCAGATGATATGAAGAAACTTTGTGAGGAGTTAAGGGAGGAGTTTGATTATATTATTGTGGATTGTCCAGCAGGGATTGAGCAGGGTTTCAAAAATGCTATTGCTGGAGCTGATCGGGCTATTGTTGTTACTACGCCAGAAGTATCTGCTGTACGGGATGCGGATCGAATTATTGGACTTTTGGAAGCCAATAATTTAAAAAGACCTAAACTTGTCATAAATAGGCTCCGGGCAGATATGGTTAAACGGGGCGATATGATGAATATTGATGATATGATTGACATCTTAGCCATTGAACTATTGGGAGTGGTTCCAGAAGATGAACAAATAGTTATTTCTACTAATAAGGGGGAGCCAGCTGTCTTAGATATGAATTCTCAAGCTGGACAAGCCTATAGAAATATTACCAAACGGGTAATGAATCAAGAGGTGCCCTTATTAAACTTGGATTATGAAACTGGGATAGTCAAGAAACTAAAACGCCTTTTAGGCTTAAAAGGTTAAAGGGGGAAAGAAAAATGATTGACTTCCTAAGAAATATTTTGGGCAAAGAAGCCCCTAGAAGTAAAAACATAGCAAAAGAGCGGCTACAATTAGTATTGGTTCATGATAGAGCAAATATATCTCCCCATTTACTAGAGGATTTAAAGGAAGATTTAATTCGGGTTATCACCAATTATATGGAAATCGATGAAAATGCTTTGGAGGTTCAATTAAACAATGATGACCAAAGCGTGGCTTTAGTAGCGAATATTCCTGTTATAAAGATGAAAAGGGATTATCAAGATTTAAGGGCATAAATAGTAAGTATTACATATGGACTTTATTGGGGTTTGAAAGATATAATTAACTTTGGTAATTATTATAATAATCTATGCTTTAAGCATAGGTTTTTCTTTTAGTAGGAGTGCTTTTTTATGGAACTTTATAAACGAATTTTTTATAGATTAGATTTTGTTTTGCTAGCTGTAGTTTTTCTAATTATTATCCTAAGTCTTTTTGTTCTCAATAGCGCCACAGCCCATTTAGCGGGCTCTTTTGTTAAAGCTCAAATTAGAAACATTCTAGTAGGCCTTTTTGCCTTAATAGTTGTTTTGCGCTTTGATTATACGGTATTGGCTAAATATACCAAATACCTTTATGGGTTAAATTTAGCAATCTTAATAGCTGTTTTAGTTTTTGGTCATGAGGCTAAAGGATCCACTAGATGGTTGGTTATCCCAGTCTTAGGACAATTTCAAACCTCTGAGTTTGCTAAGCTCCTAATAATTATTACCCTGGCCCAGTATTTAGTGAAAAAACAAGGGGAACTAGAAACTCTAACAGACTTAATTCCCGTGTTTATTTTTGTAGGAGTACCTTTATCTCTAATCTTAGTACAACCTGACCTTGGTACCAGCCTGGGTTTTGTAGCTATCATGTTAGGGATGCTTTTTGTAGCAGGGGCTAACCCTAAGCTACTCCTTGGTCTTTTTGGGGGCGGCTTTTTAGCTGGGATGGGATACCTCTTGGGCCATTTGAAATTTGGTTGGTGGGTACCTCTTAAATCTTATCAACTCAATAGGATACTTGTAGTTTTTGATCCTACCTTAGACCTCAAGGGAGTAGGTTGGAATGTATGGCAATCTAAAATAGCCATAGGTAGTGGAGGGCTTTTTGGTAAAGGTTTAGGTAGCGGAACTCAAAGTACAGGACAGTTTTTACCAGAACAATGGACTGATTTTATCTTTGCCGTT
>JAAZJU010000013.1 GCA_012800195.1 Clostridia bacterium | reverse complement strand
GCTAGCTGCAGCTCCTTCTGCTATAATTTGGGTAAAGCTAGGACAAAAATCAGGCAAAATAAATATGCTTATTCTGGCCTTTATGATTCAAATTATTGGGGTTTCCTTCCCTCTGATATCTCCTAATATATTCGGTGGTTTAATAGGGGCTTTCCTGTTCGGTGGAACTTTTATGGGGATTACCACACTAACCATGCAAATTGCTCGGGAGATGTATCCCCAGCAAAGTAGTAAAATTATTGGTTATTTAACCTTTGCCTATGGGGTAGGTCAAATTATTAGCCCCTTAATAGCTGGTATTTTAACAAAGGATACTGGACAATATGAAGCAGCCATTTTCTTTGCCTCAGTTGTCTTAGTTATAGGTATTATGGCTTTATTTATAGGTTCTAGAAAAAATGTTCTTTTAGGATTTGAAAATAAAATCAGAGAGGAGGAAATTTAATGCCATATGTAAACATTAAAATCACCAAAGAAGGAGCAACTCCAGAGCAAAAGGCCCAATTAATTGCGGGAGCTACTAAATTGCTCCAAGAAACCCTAGGTAAAAACCCTCAAACTACCGTGGTGGTCATCGATGAAGTAGATACTGATAACTGGGGAATTGGTGGGGAAACTGTAACAGTAAGACGGCAAAGAGGACAGTAAGAGTAAAAAAAGGGTATTGCTAAAATGCAATATCCCTTTATTTTTAGGAAATACCTTGACCTTACCCAGATTTCTCTATTGTTTTACTAAACACTTTATTTTCTATTTCATCTGTAGCTGAAAAAAGTGCCTGTAATACTATCGGATCATATTTAATTGCTTCTTTATTCAAGGTCACCACAGCTTCTTCTTTGGACAATGCCCTCCGATAAGGTCTGTAATTACGCAAGGCATCATATATATCCGCCAGAGCAATAATTCTCGCACCTAAAGGGATCCTAGCTGCTACTAAACCAAAGGGATAACCCTTCCCATCAAATTGTTCATGATGATATAAAACAAATTCAGCAATTTCCTTAGAGACATAACCCTTTATTATTTCATAACCCTTTTGAGAATGCTCTTTGACAACTTTATATTCTTCGGGGGTAAGCTGTCCAGTTTTTAATAAAATCTTATCAGGAATTGCAATCTTACCCACATCGTGGAGTAAAGATGCTAACTTGATTTTAGCAATGAGGTGGGTACTTAAGCCCATTTTCTGGCCTATAATTCCAGAAATCTCGCAGACCCTCTTACAATGCTGTTCGGTAAACTTATCCCGAGCATTAACCATTTGCAACATTAACTGAACCATTTCTAAATGTTTCTTTTTTATTAATTTTTCAGCGTGGACTAGTTTTTCCTTATTCTTATTCCAAGCTCGCCTATATTCAGATGCTAAGGAGTACTTTTCAAGTCCCTTATCAACTGCACTTTTGATTTCTTCTAGAGTTATGGGCTTATATAAATAATCGATAGCCCCTTCTTTAAAACATAACCTCATGGAATTTGAATCAATAAAACCAGTAATCATCAAAAATTGTATTAAACTTTCAGGATGAAGCTCTCTATATAACTTTATAAATTCTAACCCATTCATTACTGGCATTCGCAAATCAAGAATTACTACTTTTATTGGTTCTTTTTCTAATATAGCTAAGGCTTCTTTGGCATTGGCGGCAATTAAACATTTATATCCTTCCT
>JAAZJU010000121.1 GCA_012800195.1 Clostridia bacterium | reverse complement strand
TAATCAAATTCTGCCCCTTGACCAATTATTATGGGCCCTGAACCAATAACCATTACCTTTTTTAGCTCTGTTCGTTTAGGCATTTATGTTCCTCCTAACTTCCCTTTGGCCCTTTATCCCACCATCACTTCATGAAATTCCTTAAATACTAAATCTTCTTGCTCTGAGGATACTTCTGGATGATATTGGATAGAAAAAATAGGCAAAAATTTATGTCTTAATCCTTCCATGGTACCGTCATTAAGGTTACGGTGAGATACAAAAACATCTTGAGGCAAAGTGGCCTCTTCTATCTCATAACCATGATTTTGCGAAGTAATATATACCCGCTTAGTTAATACATCTTGTACTGGGTAATTTACTCCCCGATGACCAAATTTCATTTTATAAGTATTGGCCCCTAAAGCTAAAGAGATAATTTGATGTCCCAAAGCAATACCAAAGATAGGAAGCTTTCCGATGAGGGATTTTACAACCTCAATGACCTCTGGCACATCTTTAGGATCCCCTGGACCATTGGATAAAAAGATGCCTTGAGGATTGAAGGCTAAGATTTGTTCCTCAGAAAACCAACTGGGCACAAGATATATTTCAAAACCTTTTCTCTTTAGGGCCTCCAAAATATCTTTTTTTATTCCTAAATCAATCACCACTACTTTAGGACCAG
The DNA here is from genome assembly GCA_012800195.1 of Clostridia bacterium. GTDB lineage: Bacteria > Bacillota > Peptococcia > Peptococcales > BICA1-8 > JAAZJU01. The sequence goes on along the minus strand of JAAZJU010000121.1, from coordinate 3,240 downwards.
AACCAGGAAAATATTTAACCTCTTGGGTGGTAACCTCTTGTACTAAGTTCTTAGTATTCCTTGATATAATTGCTTGACTCATACTGGCACTGGTAATTATCCCTTTCAGAGGTCCTTTTGCTCGAATATGACGACTAAGGGCTCTGGTATCAACCCCCTCCAGCCCTACTATCCCATTAGAGGCTAGGAAATTTTCTAAGCTTCCAGTGGCCCGCCAGTTGTTGTAATAGCTACAGTTTTCCCTAACAATCAAGCCTTGGACATAGGGTTTTAGCCCTTGATTGTCGCTAGGATTAATTCCATAATTACCTATTAAGGGGTAGGTCAACACCACAATCTGTCCATAATAAGTGGGATCAGTAAGAATCTCCTGATACCCCAATATCCCTGTATTAATAACAACCTCCCCTTGGCTTTGTCCCCGATAGCCGAAAACATTACCGGGAAAACAAGTACCGTCTTCCAGGATAAGTACTCCAGCCATTAGCCAACCTCCTCAAAAGCTTGAGCTAAGATTCCTATCACCTGATCTATTTCATCCTTACTGGTAGTTAAGGGTGGAACAAATCTTAAGGTTTTATTCCCAACAATATTAATAAGCACCCCATGCTCAATGGCATATTGGACAATAGCACTGCCATTCTCAACATCCAATTCACAGCCCACCATTAAACCTAGGCCTTTTACCTTTTTAATGATAGGATAATTAGTCTTAAGTTGATTAAGTTGTTCTTTAAAATACTCACCCTTTTCCACTACAGAAACTAAAAATTCTTCTGTAAAAACCTTTTCAATTACCGCCAGGGCTACAGCTGTGGCCAGGGGGTTACCCCCAAAGGTGGAAGCATGATCCCCAGGAACAAAAGCTTGAGCTACTGCCTCCTTGGCTAACATGGCGCCAATAGGTACTCCTCCCCCCAAACCCTTGGCTAAGGTGATAATATCTGGTTCAAGCCCAAAGTTTTGATAACCGAAAGCTTTACCTGTCCTACCGATACCAGTTTGGACTTCATCCACTATTAAAAGAAGATTATTTAAACGACAAGCTTCTTCTACGCCCTTTAAATAATTAGCATCTGGGACATTAACGCCCCCTTCTCCTTGGATAGGCTCCAGCATCACAGCACAGGTATGATGGTCAATGGCATCAACCAAGGCTTGCAAATCATTATATGGGACATATTTAAAACCCCCAGGTAAGGGCTCAAAATCCTTTCGGTATTTTTCTTGCCCTGTAGCTGTTAAAGCACCCAAAGTTCTACCATGGAAAGACTTTTCCATAGTAATAATTTCATATCTTCCTTTCCCCCATTTTCTAGCTAATTTGATAGCTGCCTCATTGGCCTCAGCCCCACTATTACAAAAGAATACCTTATCGCAAGAAGAGGCTTCAGCTAATTTTTGGGCCAATTTTATCTGGGGCTCAATCCAATAAAGGTTTGAACAATGAATTAATTTTGCTGCCTGTTCGTGAAGTGCCTTCTGAACAACTTCAGGACAATGACCTAGAATATTAACCGCGATGCCCCCCACAAAGTCTAAATATTTATTACCTTCACTATCCCACACATAGGAACCTTGACCTTTGACAAAAACCTTAGACTGCCTATTATAAGTATTCATCACATACTTTTGCCCTAAAGCAATTAAATTTTCCATTTCAATCACTCCTTTGTCACCATAGTGCCTACACCCTGATCTGTAAAAATCTCTAACAATAAGGCATGAGGTAAACGCCCATTAATAATATGCACACTACCTACGCCTCCTATGATGGCATCCATACAACATTGCACCTTGGGTATCATTCCACCCACAATAGTTCCATCTTCAATTTTAGCCCTAGCTTCAGTTAAACTTAAACCGCTAATCAGATTTTTTTCTTTATCTAGTACACCCTCTACATCGGTTAAAAGAATTAATTTATCAGCCTCTAAACTAGCGGCAATACTTCCTGCCACAGTATCAGCATTTATATTATAGGTTTCCCCATTAGCATCACAGCCTATAGGGGAGATTACAGGGATATGGCCCTGTTCCAAGCTATTTTTTATTAATTTGGGATTGATATTTTCTATTTCACCTACATAACCTAAATCAATTTCCACATTATTTTTGAAAAGCTTTTTCTTACTAACTTCAATTAGTCCCCCGTCAATTCCTGATAAACCTAAAGCCTTCCCGCCATTCTTATGGATGAGTCCAACAATCTCTTTATTCAGCTTACCTACTAGAACCATCTGAGCAATTTCCATGATATTACTATCTGTTACTCTTAATCCATCTACAAATTGCGAAGTTTGGCCGGTTTTATCCAACCAATAATTAATTTCTGGACCTCCACCATGGACAATAACTGGATTTATTCCTACAAACTTCATCAATATAATATCCTGGATTATTAAGTCCTTTAGTTTTGCATTGGTCATAGCATGACCACCATATTTTATAACAACAGTTTTCCCTGAAAACTTCTTTATATATGGTAAAGCCTCAATAAGTATCTCCGCTTTAGCTAAAGGCTCCATTTTATCTTCCTCCCATTTCTTTTATAAGTGTGATGACTATGAGGTAATTCTTGGGGTAAGTACGTAAGTGGGTAAGTGTGTAAGAATTTTGGTCTAGCTATTGGGTCACACTGTAATTCAGAATAGCCCACAAGCCATCACACTAACCTGCAATATAGCATATAAGATTAAAGCTTGCTCACTCGCCCACTGACCTATTATCTAAGCAGTATTAGCTAAAAAGCCGTCACACTGGAACATAATTTGGCATAGCCAAATTATGTTCTGTAGGCCGCATTTATCTTTACATAATCATAGGAAAGGTCACAACCCCAAGACTTAGCACTATATTCCCCTAAGTGAAGATCAACAGTTATCTTAACATCCTTTTCTTGCAGGATTGCCCGAGCCTTATCTTCATCAAATTTCAATCCCGTTCCCTTTTCAGCCATCATTAAATCCCCTAAGTATACATCTACCAAAAAGGGGTCTACCTCTGCCCCAGAATAACCTAAGGCAGTAATAATCCTTCCCCAGTTGGCATCTTCACCGAAAATAGCTGATTTCACTAGACTGGAAGAACAAATAGACCTGGCTCCTTTCCGGGCATCCTCTAAGCTTAAAGCTCCCTTGACCTCAACCTCAATAAGCTTAGTAGCACCTTCCCCGTCTCTGGCAATCATTTGGGCAAGCTGGGTACATACTTCCAATATTCCTTTTTTAAGAATTTCTG
>JAAZJU010000012.1 GCA_012800195.1 Clostridia bacterium | reverse complement strand
AGATAACCGTCTTCGATATATTTTAGGTTAAAAAAGTCGAGTATCGTTAAAATAGCTAAGGTATTATGTATATGTGAAGGAGGGAGACAATGTTAAAGGAATTAAACCAGGTGATTGACTATATTGAAGAGCATTTGACTGAGGACCTATCCCTTGAAGAAATTTCTCAATTTGCTGGTGTTTCTGATTATCACTTTAGAAAGATATTTTTTTACCTTTCAGGCATGACCCTTACTGAATATATCAAAAACAGAAGATTATCAGAAGCAAGCATGGATTTATTACATGGGGAAAAGGTTACGGATGTTGCTTTTAAATACGGTTATCAGTCACTTGATGGCTTTACCCGAGCATTTAAAAAGTGGAGTGGTTTTTTACCCTCAGATGTAATCAAAAAAGGTATCAGCAAATCGTTTCCCAAACTTTCATTTGTAATAACCGTTAAAGGAGGAATTAATATGGAATTTAGGATTGTAGAAATGCCAGCTTTTAATCTAGCGGGAGTAAGTAAGCGGGTTCCTATGCAATTTGAAGGGGTTAACAACGAGATTGTTAAACTTGCACAAAGTATAACCCAAGAACAAAGAGAAGAAATGCATGCACTTAAAAATATTGAACCTTATGAAATTGTTAATGCTTCATATGAAGCCGACTTTAATTTTCTAAAAGAAGAAGGATATTTAACCCACTTAATAGGTGTTTTAACCACTGAAACTAAAATTAGTGACAAATTGGATGTAGTGCCAGTCAATGCTTGTACTTGGGCAGTATTTCCTAATGAAGGTCCTTTCCCTTCCACCTTACAAGAAACAATGGCCAAAACATATTCCGAATGGCTTCCTTCTTCCGATTATGAAGTAATTAACGCCCCCTCTTTTTCTTTTACAAAAATGGATAAGGAAAGAAAAGATTATGCCTATAGCGAAGTTTGGATTCCGGTCCAGAAAAAAAACACTCAAAAATAATACCTAAAAACAAAGAGCCGATAACCTATAGCATTTTCTATGGTTATCGGCTCCCTTTATCCCCTAAAATCTGGTTTCCTTTTTTCCCTAAAGGCAGTAATTCCTTCTTGGAAATCCACTGATTGCATACAAATATCTTGAGCTAGAGCTTCATATTCCAGACACTCATCAAGTGTACTTTGCAGGCTTCTATTTATTCCTGTCTTACACAAGGCTAAAGCAACTCTGGGACCTGAAGCCAGCCTTCGTGCTAAGTCTTTAGCTTCTTCTAAAAGATCCTCTTTTTTTACGATCTTATTTATTAATCCTAATTCTAGGGCTTCTTCGGCTGTAATACTTGGAGCTAACATCATTAATTCCTTGGCTTTGGCTACGCCAACTCGCCGAGGTAAAATATAAAATCCTCCCCAGTCAGGTACTAGGCCGATTTTAGTAAAGGATTGACACATGTTTAAATTTTCAGCAGCAATAAGGAAATCACAAGCTAAAGCTAGGTTCATACCAGCCCCAACAGCATGACCCTGGACAGCAGCTACAACAGGTTTGTCCATTGTATAAATCAATCTGAGTAAAGGGTGGATATTTTTTAAGCGGGTTCGCCCAGCATTAGCTTTAAACTCCCCCATAGTGTGGATATCTCCACCAGAACAAAAGGCTTCACCTGCACCGCCTAGAATAATACAATTTACTTCAACATCCTTTTCCAAATATCTAAAAGCAAAGTAAAGCTCCTCCCGCATTTTCATATCAATTGCATTGTACTTCTCTGGTCGATTAAGCACTATAGTTGCAATACTGTCATCCTTTTCTACTAAAATGGTTTCGTACACAGCATTTCCCCCTTTTTATTTGTTAAACTCTGTTAACAAAATATTTTGCATTAAAACAAATGAGAGAATTTATCCCAAGGGTACTCTTCCCTAGGAAAACCAGTAAATGTGACTTGCTTTTTTAAAGTGGGATGAATACAGCTAATTTCAGAAGACCAAAGAGCAATTTGTTCCCCTACCTTATTAACTTTAGCCCCATATCGTTGATCACCAAATAAAGGATGCCCAATGGCTGAAAATTGCACCCGTATTTGATGGGGTCTTCCAGTATGGAGGTCCACCTCCACAAGGCTTAAATCTCCTACAGTGCCCAATACTTTATAATCTAATACCGCTTTTTTGGCATCTTTGGTTTGTTGTTTTACGACTGAAACGGTATTAGTTTTATTGTCCTTTAATAAATAATGTGTTAGCCTGTCTTTTTCCTTTGATACTTTTCCATGAACAACAGCCAGATATTTTTTTATAAACTCTCGTTTTCTTATTTGCTCAGATAACCTCGCTGCGGATTTAGAAGTTTTAGCAAAAACCATAACTCCTCCTACGGGTCTATCTAAACGGTGAACTAATCCCAAATAAACATTATTAGGCTTATTATAGCGAATCTTGAGATCTTGCTTTAATAAGGTCAACATATCTGCATCTTGGGTATGATCTTTTTGGGATAAAATATTAGGTGGCTTTATAACCACTAGCAAATGATTATCCTCGTATAATATTGGTATTTTTACCATCTTCAAGCCCTTTCTTAGAGAAATCCTTATCAATAATATTCCTTAACATCTTAACCATTTAACAGCTCTACTAAAAGTTTCCCTATCCAAACTGGTTTTCCCTGCAACAATCTGTTCTAAAAAACTATTAAAGGGACAACCTTGAAAGTAAAAGGCTGTCCCTTTATTGCCATAACTAATAAATCTTTTCATAATTGTTTTCATCAAATAGGTAAACTACTTCCCCGTTAGGTGCTATTATTTTCTCTTGTTTAAAATAAGGCTCTCTTTGCGCCTTGGAGCCGGCAACATGATGTGTTACCAAACATTCATGAGTAAATCCAAAACTATCTACCGCCACAACATTGGAAGTAAGTATTTGCCCATCATTTATTGAATATTTGTCATCAATGTCGAGTGTAAATGCCCCACCTAATCCACTATCTCTTTCTAAAACAATAGGTGTCTCTTTTATTATTTTATCATCCACTTTTATCACATATTTCATATCAATAAAAGGATTATCTTCCCGTGAAGGTTTATAATCTATAACCAGGCGTCCTTTTGTACGATAGTCATGTGCGCCGTAGGATGATTGACCGACAAAACGAGCAAAAATGTAGGGGAATACTTGCTCTTTTATGTTTGATACCTTCAATCCCTTATGTTCTTCGATATTTTTTACGCCATTATCATCAATAATAATTTTGGGTGAAATCCTATCCGATATTGCAAAATTTTTAGTAGTGAAATACTGCAATCCTGATTTCTCAAGTTGGACAATCTCTCCATTAAAATCAAGATAAACTGACATGTTTTCCGTTACTGTCTTTGGCTCTATCGTAAATTTAATGGGTATAGTAAGGTTAGCAATATTAAGTTCCCCTACTTTTGTGGTGGAATTATGAATTAAGCTTGTTTGTTCCTCTAGTTTTTCATCTACATTTTGATAGATGGAATTAATTTGATCTTCTAAGCGATTTTCCACAGATTTGATTATGTTATTGGTATTTTCAATCCTACTTTGCAATGAATTTATCTTTACTAAGGAACTTAATTGCAAAACTAATAGTAGAGCAATTAAAATATACGCTGTTTGTTTTTTCATTCCCTCACTTTTCTCCCCTCTTTAAAATAAATCATGCTTATAATGATTTTTGCTTTAACTTTTGTTTTTCACTCAATAATTTTTCCTTATTAGGTCTATTGTCATCTAATAAAAAACTTATCCAATCAAGTTCAAGCCTTTCAGTATTTTCTTGCCAGTACAGTAAACGATTATAATAATAATTTATCTTATTGCTGACTGGCTTTCTAAAGCTATCTTTTCCGCATTTCAAAACTATTGCTGTTAATTCGTAAAAAGGTAAGCCCAAAGCATGTGTTTCTACATGTACGGTAGCTCCAGCATGACCAATTGCATGGCATAAAGAAGCGTATTCAAGATCATTTATTTCTTTTGCCACTGCATGTGCATCTAAAATAGCCCGTTTTGCTACTGGCATTTTGATTTTACCTCTTGCCCAAGCCTCACAAAGTTCTAAACAACCTCTGGGTCTATGTTCATCAGGATACTTTTCTTCAAATTGCTTCAAAGGTATTTTTGCACAATCCAAAGCCCACATCACAAGGATTCGGTGCTTTTGTAATTGAATTAGCTTTATCAATTCTTGTAAGCATTTACTTTCTCTAGAAAATAATATTTTATTTTTCTTTTTTAATTTAATTTCCACATCTGAAAACATATTGGCTCCTTTATCATAAGAAAACTTAACTAGCCTTAATTTAAGTTAATTATAAAAAAATAGATAGACTATATAAAATACTATATAGTCTATCTATCATCAAAGTCTAGTTAAATTAATATATTATCTTTTTTGTGTTTCTTCACTTATTTGTTCCTGTATAAATTAATACTGCATCCCTTAAAAAAGCTGCTAAACCAGGTTGGTGTTTATCATAGTAAGCAGTAAATCTTTCATCATCTACATACATCTGAGCCACCCCAGCATGTGCTTCCTTAGTATATTGACCCCAAAAGAAGCTTAACCATTGACGATGTAAATCTGCTGCCTTTTGGGCTAATTCCCCTGCTGGGTCTTCTGTTTTAAAGGCTTTAAGGAGAGTTTCTATTATTTCTTTTTCTAACTTGGTAACCTCTTCATACTGTTCTTGGGTCATGCCTTTTAGTATTTTATTAGATCTATCAACTGCCTCATCACCGTATTTTTCCCGAATTTCCTTACCATATTTCTTTTCATTTTCCTCCACTAGCTTTTGCTTAAAACCTGCAAACTTTTCTTTGTCACTCATAGTTATCCTCCCTTCCCTACTATCAATTGTCTTGTCTACATTTGCTATAAGTAATTCTAATTGTTCTCTTTTAGCCAATAGCTTTTCTTTGTGTTCTCGCAGAGCTTTTATTGCATCAAAAGAAGGTGAAGTTATAATCTCCTTAATTTCATCCAAACTAAGTCCTAACTCCCGATAAAACAGTATTTGCTGCAATTTGTCTACTTCTCTTGGACCGTAAATTCGATAGCCTGATGAGTTAATTCTAGCCGGCTTTAAAATCCCAATCTCATCATAATATCTTAAGGTCCTAGGGCTGACACCCGCCAAGGAGCTAAGCCTTTTAACTGTATATTCCATGATTTCACCTCCTGACAAGATAAAGATACACCTTTACGCTACGTCAATGTCAAGGGTTATATGTAAAAAAGGACTTGAATCTAAATTCAAGTCCCTAACTGCCTAATTCCCCTTTATCCAACATTATTAGTTATTTCTAGGATATCATTAATTTTATAGTTTATGCCCTGGATTTTATTTTTTTGTTCTTGGTCTGTGATTGGTTCTACCTTCATATCGGAAAGGCCATATTTATCCTTAAGCTTGAGAATTCTATAAACACTTTCATCTACCCTATCTAGAGAAATTTCTCCTCTCTTAACAGCATCTGTTAGAGCATTGATTACCCTTATCTGATTTTTATATTCATGACAAACCAGGATAATATCACTACCCGCCTTTATAGATTGAATGGCAGCTTCTCCAATTTCATAGTTTTTGGTAATTGCTCCCATGGTCATATCATCGGTTATAACCACACCCGTGTACTTCATTTGATCCCTTAAAATATCTGTAATAATTGTTTTTGATAAGGTAGCTGGGTGGTTTTGATCAATCTGAGGTAAAAGTATATGAGCAATCATAATCCCGTCAACATCATTCTGAATAGCCTTATTAAAGGGCTCTAATTCAAAACTCTCTAACCTTTTTAAATCATGTTCTACTTTGGGTAATCCAATATGAGAATCCACTGCAGTATCACCATGTCCTGGGAAATGTTTTACTACAGATATAATATTTTCTTCCTTTAACCCTTTCATAGTAGCTAACCCCAGTTTACTAACGAGGGCAGGATCAGCTCCAAAGGCTCTCTCTCCGATGACAGGGTTTTGGGGGTTACTATTAACATCTAAGACAGGAGCAAAATCCATATTAAAACCAAAGATATTTAATTCTTCTCCAAGAATCCTGCCCACTTGATGAGATAGATCAGCATCATTTACTAAACCAATTCTTTCATTAGTTGGTAGTCGACGAAAATCCTGAGGCATACGGGTTATTTTACCCCCCTCTTCATCAATGGATAGAAAGAGAGGGATATTATTTTCTTTTTTATTTACTTCCTTGATAGCATTTAAAAGTTTTTGTGCTTGGTTAATATCTTCAATATTCCTTTTAAAGAAGATAAAACCACCTACATGATATTTTTCTATCATTTCTAAAGTATTTTGATCTGCTTCTAAACCGTCGATACCGACAATAACCATCTGTCCAATCTTTTCAGCCAGGCTCATACTATTAATTTGATCCACAATAGAATCAGGAACCTCTACTGGCTCCTCAATTGGGTCCTTGGATTCCTCTGTATTTTCTTTATCATAGTGTCCTAGCTGACCTATGGCACAGCCAGTTGTAATTAATAACACTAACAACAATATAAGATTTAAAAGGCTTTTTCTCATAAAAATTCCTTTCCACCACATTAGTATTACTCTTTAGTGTACCCTAATTTGGACGATGGAGAGGATAATTTTGTTCCCAGGTATATTTAGTTTTTGTTATCTATCGTTTTTAACTATATTCCGACGCATAATCTGACCACGAATTTCGCCATCAGGATAACGCTCAGTATGAGCATTTACATAAGTATTACCTAAGGCCATTTGTCTAACCAGTTCAGAAAAGGGTTCCCCCTCTAATGGTCCAACTAAACTATCCTCATCTAGTGTACCGGTAATTGTTCTTTCTGTTCTGGTAGTACCGGGAGAAACAGGTCCGTATAAAAAGGCAACAACTGGGCCATT
>JAAZJU010000120.1 GCA_012800195.1 Clostridia bacterium | reverse complement strand
TCTTCCCTGACACAATGCTCTAATAGCGCTGCATCCACGGTACTATTACTTTTAGCTACCCCTATCCGATTACAAAAATCCCTAATTGAAGCAGGGGTATAGCCTCTACGCCTTAACCCAGAAATAGTAGGCATTCTAGGGTCATCCCAACCAGAAACATGACCTTCTTCAACCAACTCTCTTAGTAGTCTCTTACTCATCATAGTGTTGGTTAAGTTTAGTCTGGCAAACTCTATCTGCTTAGGTAAATATTTGAACTGTTCTTTTCCTTTCTCTAAAACCCAGTTATATAAAGGACGATGATCCTCAAACTCTAGAGTGCAAATGGAGTGAGTAATCCCTTCTATAGCATCAGATAAGGGATGAGCAAAATCATACATTGGGTATATACACCATTTATCCCCAGTCCGATGATGCTCTGCCTCCATTATTCTATATAAAACAGGATCCCGCATATTGATGTTAGGAGAACTCATATCAATTTTAGCTCTTAAAACCTTTGAGCCCTCAGGAAACTCCCCATTCCTCATTCGTTTAAATAAATCAAGGTTTTCTTCTACTGAACGATTTCGATAGGGACTTTCCTTTCCTGGTTCCGTTAGAGTACCCCGATATTCCCTTATTTCCTCTGCTGATAAATCACAGACATAAGCATCGCCTTTTTTGATGAGCATTACTGCATAATCATAAAACATTTCAAAATAATCGGAAGCATAGTATATTCTATCCTCCCAGTCAAATCCTAACCACTTAACATCCTCTTGGATGGAATCAACATATTCCACCTCTTCCTTAGTTGGATTTGTATCATCAAATCTTAGATTACAAAGTCCTCCATATTGAAGAGCAATACCAAAGTTTAAGACAATGGACTTGGCGTGACCAATATGAAGATATCCATTAGGCTCGGGCGGAAATCTGGTATGTATACGATCATATCCCTTATTTTGTTTAAGGTCTTCGTTAATTATATTTTGAATAAAGTTGGAAGATTGATTGTTTGTTTCCATTTAAAACCTTTGCCCCCTCACTTGTGCATATTTCCATTTATTTTATCATAATATAATCATTTTTAACAAATGCCAGGAAGAATAGCTAAGATATTTAAGAAACCAACCTTAGAATTATCTAAAGCTGGTTCTTTGATGGATAATCGATACGATAATGAGCTCCTCTACTTTCTTTCCGAAGAAGGGCAGCCCTTATAATCGATTTTGCAGTTAATAAACTATTTTTTAATTCATGAAAAGAAATCACCTCTCGAGAGGATGAGGTATGGATATACTCTAAGTTATTTATTATCTCTCCGACCTTTTTTTGAGCCCGTTTAAGTCCCTCTTCACTTCTGACAATAGCCACATCTGTCCATAGTACTTCTTTGAGATTTTGTCTAATTTCCTTGAGATTTAAATCCCCTTTAGGATTCATTATTATTTTGCCGGAATTAAAAACAAAAGAATTTAAATACTTATTCTCCTGACAATACTGGGCTGCATCCTCTCCGGCTAAAGTTCCGAAAACAACTGCCTCCGTAAGAGCATTACTGGAAAGCCGATTAGCTCCATGTAAACCTCCTGCTGCTTCTCCTGCAGCCCAAAGACCAGGCACATTAGTCTTACCGGATTTATTAGTTTCAATGCCTCCCATAAAGAAATGAGCAACGGGAGTAACTATAATTTTGTCCTTAGCTGGGTTTATATTGGCCTTACATAACAAATTATATAAAGTAGGGTAGTTTTCTTTGAATTTTTCTTCAGGTATTTTGCTGCAATCGAGATTAACCCCACCGTCAATTCCTCTACCTTCCTTAATTTCCGTAAAAATTGCTCTAGACATTCTATCTCGGGTGGTCATATGACCATTTTTGGGATCATATTTAGTTATAAAAGTTTTTCTTTCTTTATTTAACAGTGTAGCTCCTAGACTAAATAAGGTGGTAGTAACAGCAAGTTTAAAGGGTTTAACCATCATCGTAGGGTAAAATTGCATAAATTCCATATCTTTAAGGTTAGCTCCTACGCTCTGGGCTAACCCATAGGAATCCCCTGTAATATCATTAGTATTATTGTTATTGGCAAAAATTTGCCCACAACCCCCAGTTGTTAAAATTATGGCCTTAGCGTAGATAACTATCTGTTGACCATCTTTAGTAAGACCCAAAGCCCCTGTAATCTGGTCTTTTTCCTTTATTAATTTATAAATACTAATCCCCTCTAAGAATTTTACACCCTTTTCCTTTGCCATCTTCCGTAAGGGCTGAGTGATAGCCATACCTTGTAGGGAATATGGGTATTTATTAGATATAGCCTGAAATACCCGAGGAAAGGAATGTCCTGGAGAAGAGTGGGCCTCTAATTTATCTTTATCTTGGAGAAAATTAACTCCGTATTTTTGTAGCCTTAGTAACATCTCACCGCTTTTTTCAACAAAGGTTGTTACCATTTCCCGATTATTTATGTGGTCTCCCGCTTCTAGTATGTCTTGGGCAAAGATATCCTCACTATCTCCTTCAATTCTATCTTTTATATACCCAGCTAAACAACCAGTGGAAACTATAGTGTTACCGCTACTACCTATTTTCCCCTTAGAGACAATGGCCACCTTAGTATCCTTAACATCGCTTCCTGCAATTGCAGCACTAAGACCCGCCAGTCCTCCCCCAATTATTAAAACATCGGTTTGAAATTTTTCCAATAGTATCCCCCTCTTGTCTAATCTACTAATCTTAAAACATTTAAGATCATCCTAAGGGCAGTAATGGAACTATAATATTCTAACTGGGAAATGTCCATTCTCTAGAAGATAAGAACCTACAGTAACAGCTACTAAGTCAGCAGATCCCCCAGGGCTTATGTTTTTCTTAATAAAATCTTTATTTACATTCTCAATTTCCCTTAAACCTTCTTTTGTAAAAACACTTCCCATGTCTAAAAGATTTTGGGCGGTTTTTTGTACATTAATTAATGTTTCTTTATCTTTTCTCCATAAAATCGTAGTATCCTCTACCGCAGTCATTAGGGAAATTAGAGTATGTACTAAGCAATGATTTAAACTTACTCTATTTTCTACAGCTTCCTTAAAGGCAGGGAGACCATAGTTTTGCACCGATGGGAATCCCCTCTCTACCTCCCCCCTAATTCCTGTAGCCTTATATTTAAGAAATAATTGTTCCCCAGCAGTAAGTTTCTTTTTATCTAGGGATAGCCCTAATAATTCTCTTTCCACAAGACCTTCAGTAATTCTTGTAGTTAACTTAAAGAGTTCCTTTAAGTTAATATCGCCTTTTTTGGATAAAAATCCTGCAGCCCCACATAATATTCCCCCAGCAAAAAGTATGCCCCGCTGAGTATTGACACCCTTTGTTGCTTCTAATAATCTTTTTTCTGAAACAATACCTATTTTCCTAAGAATAGGCAGTAATTCATTGGCTTTACCAGTATGATTTCTCCCAGCTTGGGCACAAAGGGTAAAAGTAGAAGAAATTACAGCTGAACCAACCATAAAAGTTAGGATATTCATATCCCGATGGGAACCCATTGATATAGTGCTAACCAATCCAGGCTTAGGACAGGAACTAACCTCTAATAATATGCCTTGTAAAAAAGCTTCTCCAATTTGCCAAGCTTCTTTTTCTATTTTCATTTCAAAATAATCTAAAACTCTTTCAGCCATAAATTCCTCCTTTAAAAAGAAAGTGCTATAGCTAACTAAGCTACAGCATTTTGTTAATATTCACCTCTTCAGG
>JAAZJU010000119.1 GCA_012800195.1 Clostridia bacterium | reverse complement strand
TCAATTGCTTCGATTACCCCTGCGCCGTGCATAGGATAAACAACTTTATCCCCTACCTTGAACATACTTTCACCCCCATGATAGATATATGTTAATTTTAACAAAAAATGTTTGTTGTGTCAAAAAAATATTTATTATATCATGGACAACAATTATCGTCAACATTAATTTCTGTTTGTTAAATCATTTAGTGATCCTTTTATGATAATGTCCTATTATACCATTTTTGACTATGTCCCAACATAAAGATGGTATAGTATAACCCTACAATAATTGGTGGGGTGACATAAATGAAAAAGGTGGATCTTAAAATGGATGAAAATCAAAAGTATGAAACTATCAAAAAGTTAGTTGAGACAAATGGCAATAAGAAGAGAGTAGCTTTGACATTGGGTTGCTCTTTAAGGCATGTTAATCGCATGATTAAGGGCTATAAAGAAGAAGGAAAGGCTTTCTTTATTCATGGTAATCGTGGTAGAAAACCTATTCATACCATTGATGAAGAAACAAAAAATTTAATATTAGACTTTTATCGTAATAAATATTGGGATGCCAACTTTCAACATTACTCCGAGCTATTAGAGAAGTATGAAGGAATTAAAGTTTCTCCAAGTACTGTTCGTTCTATCCTTATGGAGGAATTTATTGTTTCTCCTAAAGCTACTCGTTCTACTAAAAAAAGAGTTAAAAAGATATTGGAAGAGAAAAAAATTAATGCTTCTACGAAAAAAGAAGTAAATGAGATTATGAATAAAATTATTGATATAGAAGATGCTCATCCTAGAAGGCCTAGATGTGCTTATTTTGGGGAGTTGCTTCAGATGGATGCATCTGAACATATTTGGTTTGGTGGAATTAAAACACAGTTGCATCTTGCTATAGATGACGCTACTGGCGTAATTGTTGGCGCATATTTTGATCAACAAGAAACATTAAATGGCTATTATAATGTGTTGAGCCAAATACTTAGAAAATATGGAATCCCCTATATGTTCTTTACCGATAGGCGTACTGTTTTTGAATATAAAAAGAAAGCATCCCCTTCCGTAGAAGAGGATACTTTCACTCAATTTGGTTATGCCTGCAAGCAGTTAGGCATTGAAATTGAGACTAGTAGTGTACCGCAAGCTAAGGGACGTGTAGAAAGAGTGTTCCAAACTCTCCAATCACGTCTTACCATTGAGCTTAGGCTTAACGGCATAACTACTATTGAAGAGGCCAATATATTCTTGAACTCCTACATAAAAGAATATAACGGCATATTTGCTTTGCCTGTAAATAGTATCAAATCTGTGTTTGAAACACAACCAGATGAAGAAAAAATTAATTTAACGTTGGCTGTGTTAACAAGTCGTAAGGTGGATAACGGCCACTGTGTCAGGTTTGATAATAAGTATTTTAAGTTAATAGATGCTAATAGCAATCAAGTATATTATCGCAAAGGAACATCTGGCATGGTGATTAAAGCATTTAGTAAAGAGTTATATTTTAGTGTGGGAGAAATTGTTTATGCTTTAGAGGAAATCCCTGTGCATGAAAGTAAATCTAAAAACTTTGATTTTGATACTCCGGAAATCAAGCCAAAGAAGAAATATATACCCCCGATGAGTCATCCTTGGAAACAAGCCTCTTTTGAGCAGTATATGAGAAAACAAGCTCACAGAAAAGACTTAACAGCTTAATGCCGTTTTTTAAAAGTATCCATATCTAAACAGTTAGCTTGCGGAGAAATCCCATGGTTTATTCGATGTACCTAAAATTAATACTACCTTATACAAGTTTGATTTAATATGGCGTTTCATGTCTTTACTGTAGGGGTATGTATGCTAGGCTAGCACAAGGTGCCAACAGGCTTTGTCGCCCAGGTGCTTTTCCTGGGTGGCGAAGTCTGTTGCCAAGCCTGTTTTAGCGTATATACGGGTTCCTGCAGTCAAGATTTTAATTGTCTAAGTTAAATCAAAAATTAAAGCACCAATTTTTACATTTTGGTGCTAATAATTTGATGTTTTTGAGACATTTTCAAAAACACTTGACAAGGTATTTTTTCTCATTATGCTTTTTTTAGCACATTTTATTGTCCTTTTGGAAATGCCTTTTAATAATTTCATTAGAAATAACATTGAGTAAGGTAATTAATGCAGAATAACTCAAATTTTTAACAAATTCATCATAATTATAAGTTTGTTGATCACCTTTAGCTTTCCTATGAGGTTCTAAGTATAACCTCCTTACTGCAGTAACTGTAAATTTTGACTTACAATAAGAACATGGGTAAATTTCACCATCTGTAATAAAATCAACTAAACTTATAGCATTACAAACCGGACATTTTAAACCTTCCATATCTGCTCCCCCGCAGTCTTTTTTCTAAAGTAAAAATAGTTTACTTCTATATATATTAACTACCAGGGATTTTGATACCAAAAAACAGATCTTATTTTTTTAATAAGATCTGTTTCTTAGGTCTTTCTTTAGTTACCCACCACTTCTTCTGATTGGCTAATTTCATCCAAGTATTCCTGATATTTCCGATATGCATAACTTACTAGGGCTCGGTCCTGACTGTAAGTAATTTTTTCCAAAGCGTCCTTAATAGGTATAAATCCACCGTCCTGGAAGCCTTCCATGCGGTTAATAGAAAACTCGGGTCTTAAGGCCTCCATGACAAACCAATTAATCTGGTTACATACAGGACTCCGACGAGAATAAGAGAAGAATTCGTAACTTGTTTCTCCTGCAGAGGAAATAATCTTAGCATCTACTCCACCCTCGTACCTTACCCGAGTTACAGCAACTTCATTTGAAATTTTTCCGCTTCTAATGACACCTTTTGGCAGTACCCATTCTCCTTTGTCATTTTGTAGTAGGAATACTTTCTCGCCATAGAAAACCACGCCACCTGCACACTGTCTTACAAGCATAATGGACCCCTCCCTAATATTAATTTTAAATTAATTACTACTTAACAAATTCTTAAGACTATTATTCTACATCTAAATTGCTTCTCCTGCATAAAAATTCTAAGATTAAAGGATATTTAATAAATCATAAGTTACACTATATACTATTATGTTTATTACCTTTTGCTAAAAATATTTCACAACTTCCTCCATACCAATGCACGCATTGGTCGCATCTTGGACCATGAGGTCTACTGCTACTTGCTAAGCTAATGCCAAAACCATTGGCCTCTTGTATTGCTTCATATTTTGGACAACTACCAGCTATTCGTCGAGTTATAGATAAATGGGCCATTTTATCTCCCTCCTTTTAAAAATAGTTTTTCCAATTTTTTATAATACTATCCTTATTTCTCCTCTGAATTTTTCTGTTTCTTGGACAAACTATTAATAAATTTAATAAGGAGGTATATAAATATGAAGGAATTGGAAATAAATATAAATAATTCACCTATAGGAGCTTTGGAAGTAGAAAAATTTAAAATGGCTCTGAAACTAGCTGATGACGGATCCCAAGAAGCCCTTAAACTAAGAGATAAGCTTATTGAAGATGAAGGCAATTATACTGAAGAAGAATTGAATACCTAAGGTACAAATTAGGTCACTAATAATACAGCTAAATAAAAAAAAGTGACCCATCAAAAATGATGAGTCAATAGGTGTATGAAAAAAGGCTACTAACTAACTATTTAATTAAATTATTGCAAAACCAAATATATTAACTGCTAAATTTATTTGAAATCTGTATAAACAGTGCCATAGGGTGTGTTAAAATCCGCGGTGTTAATCATACCTTTTCCGTTTTCAGCAAATAAGGTTAGACCATTAGCAAAAAGAATTATTGAAAGGATCACAGATATGACTAATCTAGCGTTCAACATCTTTAAGCTCCTCCTAATTAATTATTTAGCAGTGAAAGTTAAATAAAAAAACAGACATAGGATGTTTAATAAACACCCGACTGTCTGTCATCTACATATTACTAAGAATTATTAGTTCCTAGCTGTGCAGAAAACTTGCCGGTGATCAAACTTTAAGATATACCTAAAGTTCTAAGTGTGTTAAACTAAAAAAGCAGATATCTATAGCATTATTGCCAAGATACCTGCAGGACTAGCAAGGGGTTTTCCTTACCAAATTGCACGGTTCAACTTTTAAAGTCCATAATGGAGATTTAAAAGTCTTTGTGAAATCGTTTATTTATTTAACTTTTGCTTTGTGTTAATTATAGCCCTTTAAATTAATTTTGTAAAGGTCTTTTTTAAAAAATTTGATTTTTTTAAGAGATTAGTTGTTTTTCTGAATTTAAGCAGGTATTTAAAACTTTTGTGCAGAATTTGAAAAGCACAAAGCCAGCATTGCTGGCTATTATTTAATATAGATTTTGGGGTGAATATATGATTTTTAACTCAAAGCTTTTAATGATGGGGGCAATACTTTTTTTAGCTATTGTTATTCTGCCTAGCTTAATAAGCCTCTGGATTGATTACCTTTGGTTTCAAGATGTAGGATATGCTAGCATATTTACAAAAATTCTCTTAACCAAAATTAGTACAGGTTTAATTACCTTTTTAGTAGTTTCTGCTCTTTCTTTTTTAATTTTAAAATTCACATTAAAAATCAAACCTAAACCAACCCATAATGATAATGTTATTGATATTGATATGTCTTCTCCATCCAAGAAAAATAATAATAAATTAATTTTAATCTTATCTTTAGGTGTAGGATTAGTTGCAACCCTAATTTCTGTAACGGCTCTTTGGGAGAATATATTACTTTTTCTTAATCAGACTCCCTTTGAAAGCATAGATCCTATATTTAACCGAGATATTAGTTTTTATTTTTTCACCCTGCCATTACTTGAAGTTATTTATAGTTTAGCCTTATTCTTATTATTCGGACCAGCAATTCTTACTTTTATTTTTAGTTTTTATAATCAAGGTTTTGGCATGGACCCTCTTAAAGCAATTGTAAAATCCTTAGCTTATTTTATATCTGCTTTCTTTATTTTATTAGCAATAGCCTTTCAACTACAAATCATAAATTTATTATATTCTACCCGGGGTTCAACCTATGGGGCTGGCTTTACTGATATCAATATTACTCTTCCCTATCTTTACATTGCATCGGCTGCTTCTATCATTGCTGGAATTGTTTTCTTAATTGGTATTAGAAAGAAAAACTGGCGTACTACTATTATCGGCCCTGGCCTTTTGCTGGCTGTAATTTTGGTAGGTAACTTAGCTCAAATTTTAGTACAAAATTTCATCGTTAATCCCAACGAATTAAATCAGGAACGAGAATACATAACAAGAAATATTCAAATGACCAACGCTAGCTATGGACTAGATAATATAACTGATATAGAATTTACTGTTGATAATAATTTAACCTATGATGATATTGAAGAGACCAGAGTAACCATTGATAATATTCGCATCAATGATTTTCGTCCAGCTCGAACTATTTTTAATCAACTCCAGGGTATGCGTTTATATTATCAATTTAATGATGTGGATATAGACAGATATACCATTGATGGTCAGCAGACCCAAGTCTTTATTACCTCTAGAGAACTAAACCAAGATTTACTACCAGCGAAGACATGGATAAATAAATATCTGAAATATACTCATGGTTATGGTGTAGTGGTTGCTCCAGCCAATGAAGTAACAGCCCAAGGGCAACCAGCAATGAAAGTAAAAAACATTCCTCCTGTATCCGAGGTTCCGGAATTAGAAATTACCCGCCCTGAGATATATTTTGGGGAAAAGACTAATGATTACATAATTGTTAATACCAAAGAAAAGGAAATTGATTATCCCCTGGGTACTGATAATGCAGAAACTGTTTATGAAGGTACTGCAGGTATCTCCTTATCAGGAATAAATCGTCCTTTATTTGCCTTAAATCAAGGGAATATTAGAATCCTTATTTCCAGCATAATTACTGGGGAAAGTAAAATCATAATGCACAGAAACATCTTGGATAGGGTTGAAAAAATTGCCCCGTTCTTTACCTATGATAGAGACCCCTATATGGTTATTAATCAAGGAAAACTCTATTGGATGATAGATGCTTATACCTTGAGTAATAAATACCCCTATGCCCAACCAATATATTTTAATAGTGCTGGACGTAGTGTGAATTATATACGTAATCCCATAAAGGTAGTGGTAGATGCTTATAATGGTGATGTTGATTATTATCTAGTAGATGAATCAGATCCTATAGCCAATACTTATAGTAATATTTTTCCAGATCTTTTTAAACCCATATCCCAAATGCCCGCTGGCTTAAGGGAGCATATTCGTTATCCCGTTGACCTTTTTGATGTTCAAACTAGAATTTTTCAGGATTATCATATGGAAAATCCCAATGTTTTCTATAACCGTGAGGATGCCTGGAGCATTGCTACAGAAACCTACAGTAATAATACAGAGATAATTAATCCTTACTATGTAAATATGAGCTTATCTTCCTCCAATGAAGTTGAATATATTTTAATGCGGCCCTTTACACCTATTGGGAGAAATAATATGGTAGGTTGGCTGGCAGCTCGAAATGATGGTGAAAATTATGGAGAATTAGTTCTCTATCGTTTTTCCAAACAGGAATTGGTTTATGGCCCCATGCAAATCGAATCTCGGATAAGTTCTGATGGTGATATTGCTAGGGAGATTGCTCTTTGGGACCAAAGAGGCTCCCAAGTAATCAGAGGCAATTTGTTGGTTATTCCTATTAAAAACTCTATCCTCTATGTGGAACCGCTCTATATTCAGGCCTCTAACGAAAATAGTTTGCCAGAAGTTAATAGGATTATCGTAGCCTTCCAAGATAAAATAGTCATGGAAAGGACCTTAGATGAAGCTCTTATAAAGTTATTTAGAGGTGTTTCAGGAGGAACAGGAACTACTATACCTGAAACTCCAGGAAGTGGGGAAACAGAACAATCCCCTACATTGGATATAGATATAAATGTTTTAGCTCGTCGAGTTAGAGAGGCCTTTGAAAGAGCTCAAAATGCATCCCAAAGTGGAAATTGGGCTCAATATGGTGAAGCCTTACAAGAACTAGAGACTTTAATTACTCAATTAGAAGATAAAACAAGCCAAGTCGATTAATGACTTGGCTTATTTTGTCTTTCTATCAATTGTTCAGACCAATTATAGATTATCAGTTTCCAGGTAATCTTCAGAAAAACTAAAATAAACATAGCTATAAAGCTCCAAAAGATATATAGCTCAGCATTGTGTTCCATTACTATAAACTCTTTTCCAACCTCCAAAGCTTCCATTAAATGTTCTGGATTTTCTTGATTTGGCAATATCATACTTTCCGGATTATAAAGATAACAATAGATAAGGATAACTACCAGAATTAGAAAACATAATCCTATAAAACTGGCCACTCTTTTCATTGCTATCTCTCCT
>JAAZJU010000118.1 GCA_012800195.1 Clostridia bacterium | reverse complement strand
TTAAAAGAAAAATATGACTTTCATTATGCCAAACAATGGTTATATGCTGGTCTTTATTAACTAAAAGCCCCTCAAAGCCCTGGATGGAAATATTTTCAACTTCTGCACCTTCCGTATCTATATTCATACCACCATCTCCACCTATTTGATGAAAAAAGATAGAATCTCCAACAGTGTTTTTATACTCTATCACCTTAGTATTTCTATTGTCCGTTACCTTCGTTATTTGAAAGTCCGCAGGGATTGCAGTAGGAATATAAGCCTCCTGCCAGGTTACCTGGGGAGTTTCCCCAATACCATTTGGCTCTTGGTCCTGAAGCCTTATTTCAGTAAATTCCTTTTGGGCACTGATAAATAAATTACGGACATTGATTCTCACTGCTTCCACTGTAAAGAAGGTAGTGGCAAAGATTAATAGCACAATGCCGGCAGCCAGGGCAACTTTGTGAGTTTTTTGCCAGATATTCTGCAAGTATTGCTGTCTTTGCCGGGCTTCATAGTGTTTATTCATTTCTGCCATAAATTTATTTTTTTCTTCTGATGTGGGCTGATAAAAGGGATCTTGTTGTAATTGGGCATTTTCTGCCATTAGTTCTTGCCCCAGTTCCCCGGCATACTCCAGCATAGCCAGCTTAACTGTTAATTCCTCATGCTTCTCTAAAAGAGCTTCTTTATCTAGGGGATTTTGTTTAGTGGTCATCGCTCATTCCCCTCCTTTGGTAGTCAAAATTTTATATGCCCTATGCCGGGCACGGGTTAAGTACTTCCAAATATGATTATGGTTAATACCCACAATATCTGCTATCCCTTTAGGTGATAGATCAAGAACATATTTATAGAATAAGAGTTCTCTATCCCTTGCCGACAATTGAGAGAGTGCTGTCTTGAAATCCTCTTGGGTAGCACATATTTCCTCCATTGAAGGGCCTGTATCGGTAATACCCTCTGCTAAATCATCTTCTATGCCTAAAAAGATGTTCTGAGATTGTCTGTTCTGTTGACGAAGATAATCAATACAGACGCTTCTAACTGTAGGAGGTCCTTTTGTGACACTCTAAGCTCCTTAAAGTATCAATTTTGTTCATTAATTTAATAAATACTTCATTTATTAAATCCTCAACAATGCTATAATCTTTGGTTATCTCGTAGGCTTTCTTTTTCATTAGAGGATAATAGCTTTCATATAAATAAGTAATAAATTCCCTGTCATTAGAAGCATCTTTCTGTGCCATCCCATCCCCTCCCTTTGCTATGTTTTACCATTAAATTACCATTAAACGAATTATTTTCTTTCTTCTCCATTTATTCCTAATTTCCCTGTAAAAAAAAGGCTAAACCCTCAGGTTTAACCTTTTTTTGGATGATAATGTTAATTATAAAAACAACTTTGCCCAATAAATTCCCTGATTATGGAGTTACTGGGAATATCATTATTTCCTACAACGGGTAAGGAATATTGTAATAAACTAAGTAATCTCTGAGCCTCATAATATTCTTCAGTTTCTGGACCAATAGCCTGTAAAACTTTCTCAGCAAAGGGCTTTAAGATAGCCAATTCGTAGATTAAAGCAGAATTAAACATAATATCCGCTTCTTCCTGGTAAGGGAAAATGTTCTTCTCTTCCCCGCGGCGAACTGAAGGCCAAATTTTTATCGTTGTTATTGCCGATATTCCTCTAAATTGATTATCCCTAACTATCCTTCTTAATTTCCTGACATCGGTGGTAGGGATACGATTATGATAATCAAGATTTAATTGAGTTAAAGCTGAAATATATATTTTAAACTTATGATCCTTGGGAATTGAGTAGGTTAAATCCTCATTCAAACCATGGATGCCCTCTAAAATAATAGGCTGATCCTTAACAATTTGGAGTTTTTTACCTAAAAATTCCCTTTTACCTTCCTTAAAGTTAAAGGTAGGTAAGCTAACTTCTCTTCCTTGGATTAATTGGGTTAGATGATCGTTTAAAAGGTCCACATCAAGGGCTTCTAAGGCTTCAAAATCATAATTGCCATTTTCGTCCTTAGGGGTATCCTCTCGGTTTAGAAAATAATCATCCACAGAAATGGAAACTGGCTTTAAACCATTTACCATTAGCTGAACCATTAATCGTTGGGTAAAAGTAGTTTTCCCCGATGATGATGGTCCTGCAATTAGAATAATATTACCCCTATCTTTATGATCAGTTATTTTATCAGCAATATCAGCAATCTTTTTTTCATGTAAAGCTTCTGCAACCCAAACCAATTGAGAAAATTTCTGATTGGTTATAACCTCATTAAGTTTGGGAACAGTATCAACTTCCATTATTTTAGCCCATTGCTCTGTTTCATAAAAGATACTGGCCAGCTTAGGTTGAGGTATATACCTGGGGACCTTAGTAGGGCTAAGGGGTGTCGGATGCCTAATAATTACCCCTGGTAAATGGAATTGCAAAGCAAACTCCTTTAAAATTCCAGTACTAGGCACCAATCGACTATAAAAATAATCATAGAGCCAACCGCATTTATACAGGGTGACTTCAGACTGTTCTAGGTAATTTAACAGATTTATTTTATCCACTTGCCCATCTCTTTGAAAAATTTCAATGGCCTTTTCTTTGGGCATCTTGTGCTTCTCAATGATTTCATCGTTAGCCACAATTTCTCGCATGCGATTTTCTATTTCCTTAATAATCTCAATGGTTAAAGTGGTACCTTTTATCTCACAATATAGTCCTTTGGCCAAGGAATGTTCCACCAATACGGTAGAATCCTTTAATATTTCTCGTACTGCTCTAATAAAGATAAAGGCTAAACTATTGGAATATATTCGCATACCCTGTTCATGGCTTAAATCTAAGTATTTTAAATTAGCCTCTCCTGTTACTGGGTAGTTTAAGTCTTGAGTTTCATTATTTACTTGGGCAGCCACAACTATCCTCAAATCCTGTGGGAAAACTTTTTTATAGATTTCCAACAAGGATGTTCCTGACTCTACCTCCAAAGACTTTTTGTCGTCAATGGTAACAGTAACTTTATTACTCACAGAATCCCCCCAGATTACTCATTATATGTAGCCACCTTAAACTCCTCTAATTCCTGAGTAACTTTAAACTCTCCTTCTTCGTAAACCTGTTTTACTAAACCTAAAGAAGGCTTATAATACATGGTATTTACTGCCTCATAACCTTCAAAGGTGGAAACGACTTCTACACAATCGGTAAATTTACCAGCAGGAGTTTCTACAGTAGCAGAAATGTCTGTGATTTCGAAGGTCCTGTTATCAGCTGTTTTCCAGGTAGTACCAACCTCTATGGGTTCCTGTAAAATTACACTTTCCATAGTGTTTTCTCTCATGAGAATATTTTCCTCATCATATAGTTCTTCCTGGCTATAGACAACAACTAGTTGACCTTCTTGGAATTCATAAACCATACCTAAGGTAGTCCCTGGGTTTACCATCTGTAACTGTACTCTATTATCTTCTCTATAAAGCACCTTTTGTTCAAAGGGAGCAAATTCATTTCCAGTGCCAGCATACTTCCAATAATCCCCCACATTTAAGGGATAAAGCTCTTCAATAGTTAATTTCTGAGGTTCTTCTACAGGTTCATTATTCTGGTCATTACCTTGAGACTCTGAATTATTCCTACTACAACCCAAAGTTAGAACTAGGCTCAATACAACAATAAGAGTAAAGAATATAACTGTTTTCTTATTTTTAAACATATGTACCTCCTTATAATTCATCTGCTACACTAATAGAGTATTCGATTGCATCAGCTACTTTCTGAGCAATTTTTCCATTATATAATATCTTTAGTAGATAAAGACCTAGCTCTATCCCTGAGCTAACCCCGGCAGAAGTAATTATCTGACCATCATGTACAACCTTGGCTTTTCTTTCCACAGTTACCCTTGAATATTGGGCCAATTCATCCAATGCTGTATGGTAGGTAGTGGCCCTTTTTCCTGCCAACAATCCCGCCTCTGCCAATAAAAAGGCTCCTGTACAAACTGAGGTTACATATCTACAATTTTTAGTCTGTTCAATAATAAATTGTTTTATGTCCTCATTATACATTGCAGTTAACCGCCCTTTACCCCCAGGTATAACTAAAATATCTAAGGGTGGACATTTTTCTAAGGTTATATCTGGTAGAACTCTTAATCCATTAAAACCTTGCACAGGTTCTAGGGTTGCGGCGATTATAGATACCTGGGTACTTTCTGGCTGAATCTTATTAATGTAACTTAATACTTCAAAAGGTCCAACAAAATCCAGTTCCTCCACCTGAGGGAAAATTAAAATCCCAATTTTGTGCATATCCTCCACTCCACTATACTTTTACTTAATATTTTCTTTAATTCTTGAAAAGAAAAGAGTTTCCTGCCCCAGAAGCTCAGAAACTCTTTATCTTTATCTATAATTAGTAAACTGTAACTCTACCCCATAATCCTTATCTTTTAAAAGCTGAATTACGGCCTGTAAGTCATCACGACTTTTACCTGATACCCTTATCTGATTTTCAAGATACTGAGGTTGTACTTTAATTTTACTATTCTTAATGTCTTTTATTATTTCTTTACCCTTTTCTGACTCTATCCCTTGTTTTACCTTAATGATTTGTCTTAATAGCCCACCACCAGCTGTTTCCACCTTACCGTATTCTAGATTTTTTATTGCCACTTTGCGACGGATTAATTTAGATTGTAAAATATCAATCACACTTCGTAATTTATAATCATCATCAGCTACCACTTTAATATCTCCGTCTTCTATAGCAACCGTTGACTTACTATTTTTAAAATCATATCTTTGGGAAATTTCTTTATTAGTTTGATTAATTGCATTATCTACTTCTTGCATATCTACCTTTGAAACTATATCAAAGGATGCGTCCTTAGCCATAATATTTTCCTCCTAATCTAATTGTCTTCTAGCTTTATGCATAGGGTCTACGTCTTGAATGACAGGTTCTAAAATTACTATGTTCTCTTCAATACCGCTAAATTCCCATTTTTTACCCTCTATTAAAAAAATTTCTCCTTTTTCTAAGATGACATTTTCCCCTTCCTTTTCTAATATTAGCTCGCCCTGATCGCTGATATTCCAATTATACCCGTCAGGACCAGTAGCAGGAGTTTTAACCATTATTTCAGGTAACAGATAACTTGAGGGTGGTTCAAAAAGCGGTACTTCACTACAACCTACAAAAAACAAAGTAGTTGCTAGAATAATTGATACAAATAATCTAGATTTCATAGTGTCTTATTCTCCTCTTTCCTTTACTAATACCCAACAGTGGGAATTAATCACTGTTGGGTATTGATCTACCTTATATAATTAACCTTTCTTTGATTATTTTCCTGCAAACATTTAAAAGTTCTCTCTGTATTTTTACAGTTCCACCAAAACACAACCTTCATAAACCTTTACACCTTTTTCTTTACAGTAATCTTTAATTTCCCTACTTCCCGCTCCTGGTTGAATAAAAATTTTATCTATACCTAAAGCACAAGCCTCTTTAACCACCTCGATGCCTATACTGGGGCTTATCACCAAATCGATTACATCTATTTTCTCTTTAATATCCTTTAAGGATTTATAAACCCGTGGATCATCTGAGCGTGGATTTACTTTAAAGACATTATAATTCTTCCTTTCTAGCTTTTTGGCGATACTACAAGCAAACTTACCTTCGTTTAATACATCCCCAACCACAGCCCAGTTCTTAAACTTAAACATTTCGCTTCCTGTCATTTACTACTCACTCCCTCATTTTAAAGTAGTCTATTGGTTCTTAAATTTGGAAGCTATAGCTTCGGCAACCATTATTCCATCTACTGCTGCTGAAACTATACCTCCAGCATAGCCTGCTCCTTCCCCACTAGGATAAAGCCCCTCTATATTAATACTCTCATAACTATCTTTTCGTTCCATCCTGACTGGTGAAGAACTTCTAGTTTCTACGCCGGTTATTAGAGCATCCTCTTGAGCAAAACCTTTAAGCTTTTGTTCTAAATGAAGTATACCCTCTCGCATGGTTTCAATTACATATGTTGGCAAACAATTTTTTAACTCTACAAATCTTATACCCGGTTTATAAGAAGGTCTAACATTTCCTAGCTCCTTAGAGGGTCTGTTTTTTAAAAAGTCACCTACCAATTGGACAGGAGCCGAATAATCTCCTCCAGCCAATTCAAAAGCTAGCTTCTCCCATTTGCGTTGAAATTCTACCCCTGCCAGGGGGTGGTCACTGAGAAAATCTTTAGGATCTACTCCCACCAAAATAGCACTATTGGCATTTTCCTTATCCCTGGCATGGTAACTCATACCATTGGTTACTACTTTATTTTCTTCCGAGGAAGCACTAACCACAACACCACCGGGACACATACAGAAGGTATAAAGGGTTCTGCCAGTAGTGCTATGATGAACTAATTTATATTCAGCAGCCCCTAAGTTTTGATTATCATGAAATTGCCCATATTGTGCTTTATTAATCATTTCTTGAGGATGCTCTATTCTAGCGCCAATAGCAAAGGGTTTGGGTTTTAACTTTACGCCTTTATTATTTAAAACCTCAAAGGTATCTCGAGCACTATGACCCACAGCTAAAACCACTACATCACTAGGAAGATAGTTTTCCCCATTAACAAAAACACCCTTTATTCTGCCATCTTCTATTCTGAAATCAGTAACTTTACTGTTAAATCTGACTTCTCCTCCCAATTCTATTATTCTCTTCCGGATATTTTTAATTACATCCTTTAAAATATCGGTGCCAATATGGGGTTTATAAGAATATAATATTTCTTCTGGGCCACCATGCTCTACAAAGGTCTCTAAAACCTTTCTACAGCGAAGATTATTAATTAAACTAGTTAATTTCCCGTCCGAGAAAGAACCTGCTCCCCCTTCTCCAAACTGCACATTAGATTCTGGATTTAATTTACCCTTCTCCCAAAAATCTTCTACATCTTTTGTTCTGTTATCTACATCTTTTCCTCGTTCCAATAAAAGGGGTTTATAACCCATTTCAGCTAGAATCAGCCCACAAAAAAGCCCTGCTGGACCTGTACCTACAATAATTGGTGGAGTATGTAAAGGGGTTATTCCAGGGCTAACATATTTATAGTCTAAGCCAGTAGTGAGAGTTAGACCTTTGATCTTTTTCAGCATTTTTTTTTCATTTTGCACCTCTACATCCACAGAATAAACAAAATAAATCATGTCTTTTTTGCGAGCATCAATAGATTGTTTGAAAATCTTATAATCTATTAACTCCTTAGGAGCAATCCGTAGTTTTTTGATAATGGCACTTTTAATAGCTTCCTTTTGCTCTGCAGTAATAGGTACTTTTATTCCGGTCAGGCGTATCATTTATTTTCCCCCATAATCCTTTGGCAAATTATTACTTCGTATTTTTAATTATAGCAAGAAAAGCTTCTATAAACAAAAAAACGGGCGGCTCAAAAGCCCGCCCCTACAGTTCTACAGGTAAATGGGAAAGTTTGCGTTCTTTACGCGATTCCGCGGACGCGCGGGCGCGCATAGTAGAATAGTGAAACAGAAAAACAGTGAAATAGTTGAGGTGGTTACTCTGCTTATTAGGAGTGAAGCGACGCAATAAGCAGTTAGTAGCACCCTTGCAAGGACTGCCCAAGAAGACGAGGTTCGACGAAGTCTGATTGGCTGCAGTCTACTGCTAAAATGTTATACTGAAGTGAACATACGGAAAATCGGCTAAATATTCTTAGCGAAGCTAAGGTAATAAAAGCTAACGAGCAAACAGGAAGTTTGCGAGAGTGTGATTTGGGTCATGGACGACCCATTGAACACGTTTAGCTTTTATCTGAATCAAGCTTAGAATATTCCGATTTGGAGTCCAGTAAATGTAAGTATAACAATTTTAGTACTAATCCACTATTTCGCTATTCCACTAATCAGCTAATTTTATCCTCCCAAAGTAACATCCTGATCCTGATACCATTCCAAGGCCCTGTAAAACTGTTCTGGTTTAAAATCAGGCCATAATTCATCAATTATATAGAAATCAGCATAGATAGACTGGATAGGTAAAAATCCACTTAAGCGTCTCCTTCCCCCCCACCGAACTATTAAATCAATCCTGGATATATCAGCAGAGGCAACACTTTTAATCAGACTATCATGACTCCAGTCCCCAGAGTAACCCTTCTCCTTCAAGGTATAGTTTAGATCCCAGTTCCAACCATAATTAACTAAGAAGTTAATCTTAATTAACCCTTTCCCAAATTTAACCCTTTTAGTGAAGGGTAATAACTCCTTGGGAAACATAGGGGAATCGCTATTACCAATTACCAATAAATCGGCATCCCGATTAGCTAGCTTCATTACTGCATCCACACAAGCCTTCTGAAAGGCCTGGGTTTGCACCGCAGGGCGTTTAGTATTATCTTGAGTAAAACCATAGAAAGTCAGCTCTTCAATACCTAAATCCAGGCATATTTTATATAATTCAAAACCTGGGTCTATCCCATACTCATAGCCAGCATGTTTAGGTAATGATTGCCTCTGAGCCCATCTTCTGTTCCCATCGGGTATAAAACCGATATGCCTTGGTAAACGCTTAAAACTCATCATATATTATCACATCCATTTTCAAGATCGTTCCATCTATTTAGTATTCCTATTAGTAGATAATTTAAAACATAAAAAAACCAAGACCCCCTAGGGATCTTGGTTTTTATCAGATTTACTCTGCCATCCTTTTGTAATTCTCGTATCTTTCTTTAGCGGCTTCTTCAGCTTTCTCAAATAATTCTTCTGCTTCTTCCGGGAAGGATTGCATTAAAGAAGAATAGCGTACTTCTCCTAAGAGGAAATCCTTAAAGGAAGCTGTAGGTTCTTTGGAATCCAGAATAAAGGGATTTTTGCCCTGTTCCTTCAGTTCAGGTACATATCTCCAAAGGTGCCAATATCCTGCTTCTACCGCCATTTTCATCCGCTCCATGCTTGTTCCCATCCCAGACTTAATACCATGGTTGATACAGGTGGAATAAGCAATTATTAGAGAGGGGCCTGGATACTTCTCCGCTTCTATAATAGCCTTAATAGCATGGTTCATATTGGCCCCTAGGGCAATTTGAGCTACATAAACATAACCATAAGTGGTAGCCATTAACCCTAGGTCTTTTTTCTTAATCCGTTTACCACTGGCCGCAAATTTTGCTACTGAGGCTAAGGGAGTGGACTTAGAGGACTGACCTCCAGTGTTTGAATAAACTTCAGTATCCAAAACAAGAATATTCACATCTTCTCCAGAAGCAAGAACATGGTCTAAACCACCATATCCTATATCATAAGCCCAGCCATCTCCACCGAAAATCCATTGAGATCTCTTAATTAAAAAGTCCTTATTAGCATCTATTTCCTTAACTACTTCATTATCTTCCTGAGCCAATAAAGGCAATATCTTTAGGGTAGCTTCTTTAGAAGCTTTAGCGTCATCTTTACCACCTAACCATTCTTTAAAAGCTTCTTTAAGTTCTGGAGAAATATCCAAACTCAAAGCTTCCTCCATTAATAAAGCCAACTTATTGCGAATTTTCTTTGTAGCCATTAACATACCGTAGCCAAACTCAGCATTATCCTCAAATAAAGAGTTAGCCCAAGCAGGACCTTTACCCTCTTTATTAGCACAATAGGGGGTACTGGGTGCAGAACCACCCCAGATAGAGGAACAACCAGTAGCATTGGCTATTAACATCCTATCACCAAATAACTGAGTTATTAGCTTAGTATAGGGAGTCTCTCCACAACCAGCACAGGCACCAGAGAACTCTAATAAGGGCTGAGCAAATTGACTACCCTTAGTAGTTTCTAAATTCCACAAATTATCTTTAATTGTAACCTTATTGGTGACATATTCCCAATTCTTTGCTTGTTTTGGCAAATGAGTTTCCAAAGGTTTCATAATTAAAGCCTTTTCTTTAGCGGGACAAACATTGGCACAGCTACCACAACCTGCACAATCCAGCGGACTTACTTGAATCCGATATTCTAAGCCTTCCAATTGTTTACCAGTAGCTTTTTTGGTAATTAGGCTTTCTGGAGCATTTTTTGCTTCTTCTTCATCTAAAAGGAAAGGCCTAATAGCAGCATGGGGACAAACCAGAGAACACTGGTTACATTGGATACAATTGTCTACCTGCCACTCTGGTACATTAATAGCAATGGCTCTTTTCTCATAAGCAGCCGTCCCTGGTGGGAAGGTCCCATCCTCTCTACCTAGAAAAGCGCTTACAGGTAATTTATTACCCTGTTGTTTATTAATAGGTAAAGCTACATTTTTAACGAATTCAGGTAAATCTGAGGTAGCGGCTACTTCATCTAAAACATCCAAATCCTTCCAATGTTCTGGAATATTAATTTTAACTAATGCTTTTTCTGCACTATCCACAGCTTGATGGTTCATTTCTACAATCATTTGACCTTTTTTACCGTAAGTATGGGAGATAGCTTCTTTCAAGTATTTAACGGCATCGTCATAGGGAATAACATTAGTTAACTTAAAGAAAGCTGATTGCATAACCATATTAATTCTACTGCCTAAACCTATTTCATTGGCAATTTTAACTGCATCTATGGTGTAGAAATTAATATTATTTTCCGCCATAAATTTTTTAATTTTTAGAGGTAGTTTCTCTTCCAACTCCTCTGGGGTCCAATTACAGTTTAAAAGGAAGGTTCCCCCTGGCCTTAATCCCTCCAAGAGGTCATATTGATCCACATAGGATTGCTTATGACAGGCGATAAAATCTGCTTCATCAATTAAATAGGTTGATCTAATTGGTTTTTTCCCAAAACGCAGATGAGAAACCGTTATCCCACCAGATTTTTTAGAATCATAGTCAAAATACCCTTGAGCATAAAGGTCTGTATTATCCCCAATTATTTTGATAGCATCCTTATTAGCGCCTACTGTACCATCAGAGCCAAAACCCCAGAATTTACAACGGGTTGTATCTTGGTCAGCAGTATTGATTTTTTCAAAGATATCTAAGCTAGTATGAGTCACATCATCCGTAATACCAATAGTAAAATTATTTTTAGGTTCATCAGCTTTTAGATTGTCAAAAACAGCCTTTAATTGGGAAGGTGTAACATCTTTAGAACCTAATCCATATCTGCCTCCAACTATTAATGGACTATGGGCTCTTTCATAAAATAGGGTTCTGATATCCTGATATAAAGGCTCTCCAAGGGCTCCAGGTTCCTTACACCTATCTAAAACAGCAATTCGTTTTACCCCTTTTGGTAAAACATCAAAGAAATATTTACTAGAGAAAGGACGATATAAATGGACCTTAATTAAGCCCACCTTTTCACCTCTAGCTACTAAATAATCTATGGTTTCCTCAAGAGCTTCACACACCGAACCCATGGCAACCACTATATTCTCAGCATCAGCAGGCCCATAGTAGTTAAAGGGACGATAATCCCGCCCAGTAATTTTATTTATTTCTTTCATATAGTCATTAACTAAATCAGGAATTTCTAAATAAAATTTATTAGAGGCTTCTTTTGCCTGGAAGAAGATATCTGGGTTTTGAGCACTTCCTCGTAGAACAGGCTTTTCAGGGTTTAAAGCCCGATTACGGAATTCCTGAATAGTTTCATGATCTACTAGCTTGTTAAAGACCTCATAATCTAAAACTTCTATTTTTTGAATTTCATGGGAAGTCCTAAAACCATCAAAGAAATGTAGGAAAGGAACTCTACTCTTAATGGCTGCTAAATGGGCAATACCCCCTAGATCCATGACCTCTTGGACACTACCTGATGCTAAAAGGGCAAAACCTGTTTGTCGAGCAGCCATTACATCAGAATGATCCCCAAAAATAGATAGGGCATGGCCAGCAATAGCCCTAGCACTGACATGGAAAACTCCTGGTAATAGTTCCCCAGCTATTTTATACATATTGGGAATCATTAAAAGCAAGCCTTGGGATGCTGTATATGTTGTGGTCAGAGCACCTGCTGCTAGCGAACCATGAACAGCCCCCGCTGCCCCTGCTTCTGACTGCATTTCTGTGACAGTAACCTCTTGACCAAAAATATTCTTTTTGCCATTAGCACTCCATTCATCTACTAATTCAGCCATGGTCGATGATGGAGTAATTGGATAAATGGCTGCCACATCAGTAAAGGCATAGGAAACATATGCCGCAGCAGTGTTACCATCCATGGTTTTCATCACTTTTTTCATACACTCACTCCTCATATAATAATCTAAATTGGTTATTGGCCAAATAATAATCTAACTATATTTTATTGGCCAAAAAATTTTAAAACCCTCTAACCTTTATTTAACTATCTAGTTAAATATTTAAACATTTATTTTCTAAGCCTCATTTAAGGTCCACTTTATGGAACTGAAAATTTGGGCTATAATTAACATATCTTTTATTTACGCTTAGGAGTTCTTTTATGACTGGTGCCAAAAATAGAATTAATGAGTTAGATTTTCTGAGGGGTCTAGCCATAATTTTGATGATTTATTTCCACTTAATTTATGATCTAAGAGAATTCTATGATTACCCCTTTGTTTATAGTGAGGGCATCAACTATTATGTAGGCAAATGCTCTGCCTTATTATTTATCACCCTTACCGGTATAAGCTGTTCTTTTAGCAGAAGTAATATTAAAAGAGGGTTAAGAATCCTTCTTTATGCCTTCTTAATTACTTTTGTCACCTATTGGCTTTTTCCTGAAAGCTATATAAATTTTGGTATTTTGCATTTTTTAGGTGTCAGTATTTTGTTACATATGTATTTTAAAAAAATACAGCCCCTAGCATTATTTTTACTGGGCACTTTGACAATCATAGTAGGAATTATTTTTGCTAAGATACAAGTAACCACTGGCTTTCTTTTTCCCTTAGGCTTACTAACTTCTGTTTATAGCTCTCTTGATTATTATCCCTTATTCCCTTACTTTGGTTTTTTCTTATATGGAATAGCTTTTAAAAAAGTCCTTTATCCCTATAACCAAAGTCTTATTGCTTATCCCTTAAAGAATAACTTCATAAGTAAATTAGGGAGACATTCTCTTTTTATTTACCTGGTCCATCAACCACTTCTTTTAGGTATTCTATATATCCTCCATAGCTTGAAATAGATAAAAAAGGCAGGATAATCCTGCCTATAAATTGATTAAACCACAATATAAGGCTTTACCTACAATAACCCCTTCTATACCTTTGGTACTAAGTTCCCTCAGCTTTTCCAAATCCTCTTGGGAAGAAACTCCTCCAGCAATAATGACCTTCAAACCAATGTCCTCAGCGATTTCTCGTGCAACTTTCAAATTAGGACCTCGTAAAGAACCATATCTTTTGATATCATTGAATACCACTCGCTCTACCCCAAGTTCCTTAAGATGTCGACTCATTTCTTTAATGGTCCAATCCGTTGTTTGGTTCCAGCCCTCAATAGCCACCATATCATTTTTGCCCTCGATAGCAATCGCCACTTGTTCCCCGAAATTTTTACAAGCTTCTCTAATTAGCTCAGGTTCCCTAATAGCATTAGCATTTATCATTACTCTATGGGCCCCTATATCCAGGACCTCTTTAATATGCCTTAGATTTCTAATTCCCCCAGCGACCTGTAAAGGAATTTTTATATTGGCAGCAATTTCTTGTATTGTATCAAGATTTTCTGGAGAGCCCGTAAAAGAACCATCCAAGTCTGTTATTTGTAACATTCTTGCCCCTTTATTTTCCCACCACTGAGCAACTTTAACAGGATCCTCCACTTCAGCCAATTCTAGATGAGTTCGTACTGACATTAAATGGACAAACTTGCCACACCGTATATCGATAGCCGGTATGACCAACATTTTTTAATCAACTCCCCTGTTATTTATATTTTGTAACTTATCCAGCACTAGCCTATATCCATCAGCACCATAGTTCAAGCATTTTTTTACCCTACTAATGGTAGCGGTACTAGCACCGGTTTCAGTGGCAATATCAGTATAGGTTTTTTCTTGGTCCAACATTTTAGCTACCTCTAGTCTTTGAGCTAAGGATTTTAGTTCACTAACTGTACATATATCTTCAAAAAAACGATAGCACTCTTCTTCATTTTCCAAAAGTAATATTGCTTCAAATAATTTGTCTATAGATACATCTTTAAATCTACTTTGGTACATTAAATACCCACCACCTTTTTTAGTAAGCTTTATTAATCTTATTCTGTATTTATTGCTGAATTCCTTTAATATGATACATTATTAAATTTAAAAATGGACAGGTAACTTTAACCTGTCCAATTATGATGCGTAGGAAATTTTATGTCACCTTACCCTCTTGATTGACCTTACTAATAACCAAAAATTTCCTTTAAGCACAAAAAACTTTTTTATTTTAACGTATTTGTTTCTAATAAAGAATTACGCCTGTTATACCCCCAAAAATTATCAAAAAGATGGGGTGTATTTTGAATTTTTGTAAAGCAATAAAACCTAAAATAGCAATACCTACACTTAACCAATCTATGCCCAGGAAACCTTCGGGAGATATTAAAACTGTCTGAGCTATAAAAACAGCCGCTAAGAGTATTAAGCTAATCACGACAGGCCTTATTCCGTATAAAAGTCCTTTCATAATTGGGTGATCATTAAACCTTGTTACTACCTTGGTTAGTATCACCATTATAAAAAAAGAAGGTAAACAGACCCCAATGGTTGCCATCAAGGCCCCACTAAAGCCAGCTACCTTATAGCCTATAAAAGTAGCTGAGTTTATAGCAACTGGCCCAGGAGTGCTTTCAGCAACAGCAATTATATCCACAAACTGCTGGGCTGTAAGCCAGT
>JAAZJU010000117.1 GCA_012800195.1 Clostridia bacterium | reverse complement strand
CAAGCAAACCATAAATATGACCATAGGGGATTTCTAAGTCAATATCTTTTAGGACATGCTTTTTGTCAAAGAATTTATTTACCTTACGCACAACAATACAATTAGAATTTTCCAAGAGAGGAGAGCTCTTAACACTGTTTTTTGGTTGAACTAGGGATCTTAGCATCTCTGACCTCCTTGAAATCGTATTTATTGAACAGTGAGTTGATTATTTCTATATTTTGATTATAATCGAAGCATAGTTAACCTTCAATGAACAAAGTAAAGTATAGTGATGATTAATGAACACTTTATTTTATTCTGTTCATTTGTTTGTGCACTTTTAAGGAAAGGGGAAAGGACTTAATGAATTCTACTGAAGATAGGCGTATTACCCGGACGAAGGAGGCAATATGTGCTGCTTTAGTTGCTTTAATCGAGGAAAAGGGCTTTGAAGCATTATCGGTTAAAGATATTGCAATAAAGGCAAATATTAATCGGGGAACTTTTTATCTGCATTATAAGGATAAGTTTGATCTTCTGGATCAGACATTAGACCAAGTAGTTCAGGATATGGAAAGGATTCTCTTGGAGATACGGCTGGTCTCTGTAGCGGATTTTAAAGAGACTTGGATACCGAAGGCTATTGCCACTAAATTGTTTGAGTATTTTAATGACAACGCCTCTTTAATACAAGCAATTCTAGTTACTAAAGGTAATTTTGTTTTGGTGACTAAACTTAAACAATTGATGTTGAAAAATATATTTGAAAAGGATGAGGCTATCTCAATAAAGAAAGAAAAACTCTTGGTACCCTGTGAGTATCTGGCTTCTTACATAGCTTCTGCTCATTTTGGAGTTGTTCAGGAATGGTTGGATAGAGGACGAAGGGAAACACCAGAGGAAATGGCCGAAATTCTTCTCAATATCACTTTTCGTGGCCCACTGGTTGCAGCGGGAGTTTTTTCTTAAGATTAATTTAATGAGTTCAATACACCGATAAGCTGTTGTCAAGCAAAGCTAATTGAAATGGGAATTAGGTAAAAGAAATACCCCAGTGATTTTCACCCTGGGGTATTAAAATCTAGTTCTAAAGTTACACCTTTGACAAAGAGGTTCTATTACTTTTCTATTGGCAAAGCCCTGATAAATAGCTTGGGCTCTAGGGCTATCAATAATTTCTTGTAAGCTACTATCTTTAATATTCCCTAAAATAATAGTACCTTCTCCATCTAAGCAGCAGGGTATTACGGATCCATCCACTAAAATAGCCAGCTGGTTTTTTAGACCATAGCAATATCCTGTGTTCCCTATATACTGTGCATCTAAGCTAGGCCAAATAAATTCCACATCGCTGCTTAAAAAGAGATTTTTCCTTAAGGTAATGCTATTACCTGCTAAAAGCTGCTCAGGAGAGATAGTAAAGTCTAAAGCTAAAGCTTGGGATAGTTTTTTGAGAACATAACCATTGTTTTCTTCTAAATCTTTGGAAGCCTTAAGGTTCCAAAGTCTAAGATTAATAAAGAGGCCAGGCTTCACAAGCTTGGCCTGTTCAATAAATTTTATAATTTGCTCTAAATACTTATCAAATTCCTGAGGCCTATTAAATTGGTTATTATCCTTCCAGCTATGGAGGGAGATATTTATTTGTCGTAAGCCCTCAGTGAGGAGCTTTTCGTAAATAGATTCTTGAAGCAGGGTACCATTGGTGGTGATATTGACCTGGTATCCTTTTTCATGACTTTCTTGGATAAATTCCCCTAGTTTAGGATGTAGGAGAGGCTCCCCTAGTACATGAAAATAAAGATGCTTCGTGTGTCCTTCTAATTTAGTGAGAATTGTCCTAAAAAGCTCCATATCCATAAAAAGAGGAGGACGCTTGGATTTTGAGCAAAAGGTACAATTTAGATTACAAATATTGGTAATCTCTAGGTAAATCTTTTTGAAATATTTCATATTGGTTTTACCTTTTTATTCAAAGGTACCTTT
>JAAZJU010000116.1 GCA_012800195.1 Clostridia bacterium | reverse complement strand
GCTCCTCTTTTAAAAAATGGTCTTATCAAATTAGAAAATATTATTATTGATAGCAAATCTGGTGTGACAGGGGCAGGTAAAACCTTAACTCAACAGAGTCATTATCCCGAAATTAATGACAATTTACTGGCTTATAAAGTGGGGAACCATAGACATGTGGCAGAAATCCAACAAGAGTTAGGCTTTTTAGCTAAAAAGGATATAAAGGTTATCTTTACTCCTCATCTAATTCCAATGAATAGAGGCATTTTATCGACTATTTACACAGACCTGATAAAAAATATTACTCAAGAGGAATTGGAGGAGCTTTATCAGGAGTTTTATCAGAAAAGTCCTTTTGTAAGAGTTAGGAATAAGAATCTTTTACCTCAGACTAAATGGGTACAAGGATCAAATTATTGTGATATTGCACCAGTTTTAGACCAACGCACCAATAAGATTATAGTTATTTCAGCTATTGATAATTTAGTTAAAGGAGCTTCTGGTCAGGCTATTCAAAATATGAATTTAATGTTTGGATTAGATGAAACCAGTGGACTTAAATTTGCACCAATGTATCCCTAACAGCTTATGGGATAGTCTGCAGGACAGTGTTACGGCTTACGGGATTCATGCAGGACCGTGTGACGACTAATAGGTTATTCTGCAAGACAGTGTGATAGCTAAGGGGATAGTCTGTATGACAGTGGGTAAGGAAAACCCAGATTTTCTGACAGGTAATCTTTCTTTTTAGAAATGTCTTACAAAAAAGCTTGCTTTAGATAACCTGACAAATTAGATAGAACCTTGAGCAGCTTCTTTTAAAACACTTACACACTTACACACTTACACACTTACACACTATCTTATAAGCTAGACATTTAAATAAAACTAGCAACTAATAGGAGGAATAGATAGATGATTAAGATTATTGAGAATGGAGGAATAACTGCGCCTCAGGGTTTTAAGGCTAGTGGAGTGGCTGCAGGTATTCGCAAAAAGGATAAAAAAGATGTGGCTATAGTTTATTCAGAGGTGTTGGCCCAGGGGGCAGCTGTTTATACCATTAATAAATTTAAGGCAGCTCCTTTACAGGTGACCATGGAAAATCTATCTGATGGTAAATTACAGGCTATCGTTATCAATAGTGGTGTAGCCAATGCTTGTATGGGGCAGCAAGGTTTAGAGGATGCCAAAAGTATGGCAGAAATTACAGCAGAGGCTCTAGGTATGGAAGCTAAGAATGTGGCGGTCGCCTCTACAGGAGTTATCGGGGTACCCCTACCTATGGATATTGTGAAAAAGGGTATTCTGGATGCTGTTAGTAAGTTATCTCCATCTGGAGGCTTATGTGCTGCTCAAGCTATTATGACTACGGACTTAGTGAAAAAGGAGATAGCTTGCCAATTAGAGATAGAGGGAAAGACTATTACCATTGGTGCCATGGCTAAGGGCTCGGGAATGATTCACCCTAATATGGCTACCATGTTAGCTTTTATTACTACCGATGCTGATGTGGAAGCTGATTGTCTCCAAAAAATCCTCAAGGAATGTACGGAAACTACTTTTAACATGATTTCTGTTGATGGTGATACTAGTACCAATGATATGTTAGTGATTATGGCCAATGGCTTAGCTCAAAATAATAAGATTACAATTAATAGCCCTCAGGCAGAAATTCTTAAAAAAGGAATATTGGAAGTATGTACCCAGCTTGCCCAAATGATTGCCAGAGACGGGGAAGGTGCTACTAAGCTTATTGAGGTTGAGGTCAAGGGAGCTTTAAGCTTAGAGGATGC
>JAAZJU010000254.1 GCA_012800195.1 Clostridia bacterium | reverse complement strand
TGCAGCTATATTACAATTTAACAATAATATATACCATCACTACAAATACATTGGGTTATATTTTAGCGAATATTTTAACAAAAGAATAAACAAATTTCATATTAATTCTATTTTACAGGAGACTCAAGCAAATTATAAAAAGATAGAAGAAGATATTAATGAAGTATCAGACAGCGTATTTGAGGCTGTTGAACTTGAGTGTAATTCGTCAAAAACTGAACTTCCTTCATTGGACGACATGAATAATGCAGAAGATAACTTTTATGTTAACAATTTATCGGATTTTGATTTGTTTGTAACGTGTTATTTAAACTATGAAAATAAAAAATCAACAGTTACAGTTGAAAAAAAATCCACAAAACAAATATTTTTTGGCGGCCCTCATTTTGCCGCATTTAAAGAAAGAGGCGATGAATTGTTCTATTATAATAACATAGACAAAATAAGTATTGCTTTTGACAAGGCAAATCCAACAATAATAAAAAAGGATTGCAATTTAAGGAAGAATTGGACTTATTTAGGAGAACCTAATAAGTGTTTTGGGAATATCAAAAAGGATATTAATAAATATATTTTCACTGTGGCAAATGAAGATATCGGAGATAATATTACGAATAAAAAATTACTAGATATAGTTGAACCCGAAATGGTCTTAGTAGAAGGTGGAACTTTTATTATGGGTGCAGCTGATAGTGATATTGAAGCTTTTGACTTTGAGAAACCAGCGCATCAAGTAACTTTAGACAGTTATAAAATAGGGAAATTTCCGGTAACTCAAAAGCAGTGGGAATCTATCATGGAAACAAATCCTAGCTATTATAAAAGCGAAGATAGACCCGTTGAGAGAGTTACATGGCATGATGCACAAGATTTTATCGCTCAGTTGAATGCTACTACAGGTAAAAACTATAGATTGCCAACTGAAGCAGAATGGGAATTTGCAGCTCGTGGAGGTAATGAAAGTAAAGGATATGAATATAGCGGTAGTAATGAAGTAAATGAAGTAGCTTGGCACGAATTAACTACTTTAAGAACTGGAACTCAGCCCGTTGGGAAAAGAAAAGCTAATGAACTAGGAATTTATGATATGAGTGGCAATGTAAATGAGTGGTGTAATGATTGGTTTGGTTTATATGTTCATTCACATCAGACTAATCCACAAGGACCTACCTCAGGTCAGTATCGTGTCATTCGCGGCGGGAGTTGTAATACTTATGCCGAAGGCTGTAAGGTAATATCTAGACCTCATGTGTCTTATTTCGGGACATGTAGCCGTGAAATTGGTCTCCGTCTTGTACTTCCTATAGAGGCAAATGAGGATATGGACGATTCTACAAATATTTAAAAATCATATTATGAACAATGATTTTCCGTTTCCTGATAATCAAGATAAACTGTTTAAGGAGTTTAACGACGATTTTCGACACAATGCAATTATTAGAACAGGTATTGATCAGTTTCTACTTTTTTCTGAGGCTTATAAAACAGCTGCAACTAAGCTTTTTGAGCAACTTGACGGGAGTGCTTTAGATGCGAATGTTCTCGTATATCCTTTGATATTTTTAAATCGTCAATTTCTTGAATTACGATTGAAGGAATTAATAGTTGGTCTAAATTTTACGATTTTCCACGAACGCAAATTCACTATTGGGCATAATCTCAAATGCCTTTGGGACACATACAAAGATTTAGTACTTCAGATTGAAACAATCAATATTCCCGATGCAAAAATCTTAAAGAATACTGAAAATTTGATTCTTGAATTTAACTCTATTGACTCAAATTCTATTTCATTTCGCTATCCTGTTGACAAGGCTGAAAATCCAAGTTTGAACATGACTAATGTTGATCTGCAGAACTTTATGACGACTATGAGAAAACTCTACAACTTTTTTGATACTCAAAGTGATCTTGTTTTTCACATGGTAGATTTGACAGAAGACTTAATTGATTATATGCGTTCATGTTATGAACATTAAAATTTATGAAAATGATAATAGTGCCAAGTTGGCTATGCCGTTTTCGTTTACACTCAAACCGCATAGCCAACCCCGCGCCAAAAAATGGCTTCGCCATTATTTGGCTCTGCCCACCCACCACCCTTTTGGAAAGTTGAATCGGTATCGAAAAATGAAAAGCGGAATATTGAAAATTACGACAGAAAAAGAAAGAAATTGGGAAATGGCATGCACAGCCTATAACGAGCGGTTTTGCGTGATTGCGGCAGTAGCCCCGCAGATAATTCAGTGCAAATTAGCAAGTTACTACCCCGCAGCAAGTTCAGTGGAAGCCGCAACCACGCAAAGCCGCCACCACGTTATGGGCAAGTTTAAAAGACAACTAATAAGACAAATATGGCATTTTAAATTACATGTGCAGGTTCAAAAAGACAGCCAACGATTCATAATCCTAGCAATCTCCAATCACTATCATTTAATGATGAATTGAATACAACAAGAAAGGAATTGCTATGCTTGACAAACATTCAACTTGACTGGAATAAAACACTCCCAGCTTGGCAACTATACTCCGGAAACAGTAGTAAAATTTACCCAAGAATTACAGAAACAAATTGGACAAAAGATTGTATT
>JAAZJU010000115.1 GCA_012800195.1 Clostridia bacterium | reverse complement strand
TTACCCTTTGTTACTAATGGGTTGGTTGGAGAACAACCAATAACAGGAACTTCTTTATTTAAAGCCACTTGGCCACCAGCCATTGACAAACCACTACTATAGCTTCCTAAGATAACACTAGCCTTGTGATCATCAATTAATTTTGTAACAGCGTTGGCAGCTTCTGGTTTTTCAGATCTGTTATCAACAACAACTAACTCAACATCTTTCCCTAAAACTTGTGGGAACATTTTATTAGCTAATTGCATACCTTCTAAAGTCATTTGGCCACCAGCTGCGTTGTCACCAGTTAGAGGCTCATATACTCCTATTACAATTGCATCTCCGTCTTGAGGTGTTTCGGATTGTTGTGGAGCTTTATCCCCGCCACAACCAACAAGCGTTAAAGATAATATAAGTAAAGAAACTAATAGAACTATACCTTTTTTTCTAAACATTTTTTATCCCCCTTATTATTTGCTAGTATGATTAGTAAATAAAAGCTTCAACCCTTATAATCTACCCCCTCACATTTCAATATGTCCATCACAGATGGATTAATATCTATATACGGTAGACTAACACTTTTTGGCATTAAAATCAATAGTTTTTTGTTAGAAAAAGTTTAAAAGATTAAGTAAATTTAAACTATTAAAAAAACCATCCTATTGAGCATATATTCTGCAATAGGATGGTTCTTATTATTACTAATATTTGTTTTTACATGGAGCCCCATTGTAAGCCTAGTTCCAAGGCTTTAATATTGATTTCTTCACTGCCTGTTGGGATTCTATTTAATACTGCTTCTTTTAAGCTTTCGAAGGTAACAATTTTAGTTATTCCAACTATTGCTCCTAAAGCTATAATATTCGCTACAAAATTTTTACCTATCTCTTCTCTTGCTAGTTTTGTTATAGGAATTTCTATTATTTTAGCTTGGGGGTTTTCAAAATTACTTACCATACTAGAATCAACTAGAATAATTCCTCCCTCTTTAATTTCTTGTCCATATTTCTTCGCAGCCTCTTGAGACATAGTTAGAAGAAAATCAGGAACAGATACCTTAGGGTAAAAAATCTCATCATTTGAAATAATTACTTCTGCTTTGCTAGCTCCACCCCGAGCTTCAGGTCCGTAGCTCTGAGTTTGTATAACTTCCTTATTATCCAGTACAGCTGCTTCCCCTAAAATTATACCAGCAGTTATTAGTCCTTGACCTCCAGTACCACTGAGTCTAAATTGTATTTTTTCCATTATTTAGCCCCCTCCTGGTATTTTGCAATTAATTTATCATATTCTGCTGTATATTCTGCGTAAGGCTCATTATGCAATTCTCCGATTAAAAACTTTCCTGCTATTTTTTCTGGAGGTAGTTTTTGGGCTGCTTTAACATTAATGGCATTGTTCTTCTGCCATTCTAACATATTGGCAGGTGTAGCAAAATTATTTTTACGACCATAGGAAATTGGGCACATTGTAATAGCCTCTATGAGAGAGAAACCTTTGTTTTCTACACCTTTTTTAATACAATCGGTTAATAATTTATCATGGAAAGCAGTTCCTCTAGCCACATAAGTTGCACCAGCAGCAATTGCTAACTTAGTAATATCGAAATTTCTATCAACACTACCATAGGGTGTTGTAGTAGAAAAATGACCTGTAGGGGTTAAAGGTGAACCTTGTCCTCCAGTCATTCCATAAATATTGTTATTGTATAAAATGACATTTAAATCTATGTTTCTTCTGGCAGCATGGATAAAGTGGTTACCACCAATTGCCGTAGCATCACCATCTCCAGTAATTACAAACACAGTAAGTTCAGGATTAGCTAATTTCACCCCAGTAGCAAATGCTAAAGCTCTA
Organism: Clostridia bacterium; assembly: GCA_012800195.1. Lineage (GTDB taxonomy): Bacteria > Bacillota > Peptococcia > Peptococcales > BICA1-8 > JAAZJU01. The sequence goes on along the minus strand of JAAZJU010000115.1, from coordinate 6,663 downwards.
CCATGGGTTGTGTGTAAGGTGTCAAAATTCATATACCCTGGAGCTCGAGAAGAACAACCAATACCTGAAATAACAATAGTCTTGTCATAATCGATATCCAATTGACTGATAGCCTCAACCAGACAACGGGTTATTATACCATTACCACAGCCAGGACACCAAATATGTGGTAATTTATTTACTCTAAAAAACTTTTCTAATTCTGGTATCATGATAACACCTCCTTAACTTTGGCAATTATTTCTCCAGGTGTTATTAATTCACCATTGGCCTTAAATAAACCAGATACTTGGGCTTTATCTTTACAAATTCTATCAATTTCATAATACAATTGGCCTAAGTTCATTTCTGGTACTATAACATGCTTAGCTTGTTGGGCAAGTTTTTCTAATGGAAGCTCTGGGAAGGGCCAAATAGTTTTAGGCTTAAACAAACCTATTTTAATACCTTCTGCCCTTAATAACTTTATAGCTTCTTGAGCAGAACGGGCAGTACAACCATAAGCAACTAAAAGAAGTTCGGCATCATCAGTTTGGATTTCCTCCCACATACATATTTCATCTTTATATTTTTCTATTTTGTTCATTAATCGACTCATTAATCTTTCCGCAACTTGACTACTGTTGCTGGGAAAGCCAGTTTCATCATGAAAAAGCCCTGTTACATGCCATTTGTAACCAGTACCAAAGTCAGCCATCTCAGGTATTAAACTCTCATCGGTGGCATAGGGTTTATATTCATGGGGGGCACAAGTGGGCTTCTTTCTTTCTACTAATTCCAACTCTTCTGGATTTGGTAAAACAACCTTTTCTCTCATATGCCCTACTATTTCATCTAACATTAAATAAACAGGTACCCTGTATTTTTCAGTAAAATTCACGGCTGTTACCGTTAAATCAAAGCATTCTTTTACTGAAGAAGGGCAAAGAGCAATTATAGGGTGATCTCCATGAGTCCCCCACCTTGCTTGCATAATATCACCTTGAGCAGGCGAAGTGGGTCCTCCAGTACTAGGACCTAGTCTTTGAACATTGACTATAACACAGGGGATTTCGGTCATGGCTGCAAAACCAATATTTTCTTGTTTAAGGGAGATTCCAGGGCCACTACTAGCCGTTAAAACTTTCTTTCCAGTTAAAGAAGCTCCAAGAATACAAGCCATACTTGCAATTTCATCTTCCATCTGAATAAATTTACCGCCTAATTTAGGCAACTCCTCTGACATTATTTCGGCAATCTCTGTAGATGGGGTTATTGGATAGCCAGCATAAAATCTAACCCCTGCTGCTAAGGCTCCTAAGGTACAAGCATGGTTACCTTGTAACAATCTGGCTTTTTTATCGGTCAATTCTTTTCCCTCCTAACAATAATGGCATAATCAGGGCAATGATTCTCGCAAATACCGCATTTGGTACATTTATCTATTTCAGTGATAATTACCTTGCCCTGTTCATCACTGCCTATTGCTTGCCGTGGGCATAAAGTATAGCAAATCCCACAAGCCTTACATTTTTCAATAAATATTTCTAATGGATTATTTCCCAATTAAATCACCCCTCTTATTTTATAAAATTCTTATTTCTATAAAGTAGAAATTTATTCGGATTATTTGAAAGACTCCTAGAAGCCTAGGAGTCAAGAGTGTTTTAGAAAACTTAAGCATTTGCTATAGCGTTTTTTTGTTTTTTGACCCTATATTTTTGCAATAAGAATACAGTTACTAGTGAAAATACTCCAAAAATATCTGTATAAAATTCTGGGTGGATTAAACTTATTCCTCCCACAAATAGCAAAATTCTTTCATACCAGCGCCCTTTGGTTACTAAAAACCCAGTAGTTGCTCCCCCAATCCCAAACATACCAATTAAGGCAGTAGATATTGATCTGATTACTAAGAGAACAAAAGCTCCAGTAGCTATACCTTCAGGTTTAATTAAAATTAAAACTGGTGACATTACGAAGATGTAAGGTACAAGATAAGCAGCAAAGCCTAATTTAAAGGATTCAAGACCAGTTTTTAATGGGTCGGAACCGGCAATGCCTGAACCTGCAAAGGCAGCAAGAGCAACAGGTGGAGTAATGTCAGCTACAATACCAAAATAAAATACAAATAAATGAGCAGCCAAAGGATCAACTTCTAAAGCAATTAAAGCAGGTGCGGAAACTGTAGCTTGAATAATATAGTTAGCAGTAGTAGGAACACCCATACCTAAGATTAAGGAACCAAGCATAGTAAAAAGCATGGTTAAATAGAGATTCCCACCAGCCAAATCAATAATACCACCGGCCATTTTTAAGCCTAAACCAGACAAGGTAATAATACCAACAATTATACCTGCGGTGGCACAAGCTGCTACTACAGGTAAGGCAGACCTTGCTCCATCTTCTAATGCTTTAATAATATCATATAAGGATAAACGAGTTTCTTTTAAAGGTACAGCTGCAAGTACACAAAGGATAATACCCCAGAAAGCGGCAAGCATAGGAGTAAAGCCCAATGATAATAATACAATAATACCTATAATTGGTATTGATAAAAACCATCTTTTGGTCAATAATTTTTTCCAATTTGGTAATTTATCTTTGGGCATACCGGTAAGACCTGCTTTTTTTGCTTCCAAGTGAACAGTTATAAATATACCAGTAAAGTATAATAAAGCAGGAATAATAGCAGCTAAAACTATCCTACCATAGGGTATATTTAAGAATTCTGACATAATAAAGGCGGCTGCTCCCATTATTGGGGGCATTAATTGTCCACCAGTAGAGGCTGCAGCTTCTACTGCACCGGCGAATTCCTTCCGATAACCAATACTTTTCATTAAGGGAATGGTAACAGAACCGGTTCCCACAGTATTGGCAACAGAACTACCGGAAACAGTACCTTGGGTGGCACTGGCTATAACAGCTGCTTTGGCTGGTCCACCTGTAGCACCGCCAGTTAATCCTACAGCTACATCCGTTAGCCAATCACCTATTTTCGTTTTCTTTAAGAAAGTTGCAAATACCATAAATAAAAAGATAAAGGTAGATGAAACAGCAATGGGTGTGCCTAAAATCCCTTCCGTACCAATCCATTGGAAAACGGCAATTCTTTTTAAACTCAGGCCTGAATGGGCCATAAAACTTGGGAAATAATTCCCAAAATAAGCATAAATTAAGAAAAATGTAGCTAAACTAACTATCACAGGACCTGCTAATCTCCTGGTTGCCTCCAGTACCAGTAAGATAGCAATAATTCCTACATACATATCTATATCGGTATATAATCCTGCTCTCCAAACTAAATCTTCATAAAAATAAACATGATAAAAAGAGACAGCAAAACCTAAAAAGGAAAACAGATAATCATACCAAGGGATTTTATTACTATTAGTCCTTTTTGCAGGGTATAATAGGAAAATTAAAACCAAAGCTACACCAACATGAGGTGCTCTTTGTAGGGTAGATGGAAATACACCAAAGGCTGCAGTATATAATTGTGCTAAGGACCAAACAACAGCTAAAACAAAAATAAATTTAGCTATTGGCCCTTCCAATCTCCGAAAGGCATATTCCCTATCATATTTCGCTAGAATTTCTTGAGATTTTTCTTTATCTATTTCTTCATCAACATTTGCAGTAGTTGATACATCGTTATTTACTATCAAATCTTTAACATTTTTTTCTTCCATAGTCCAACCTCCTTTATAACAAGCTGATAAACATTGTTTTTTGTCACGCTTATATACACAAAGCCTCCGGGTCGATAAACATCCCTCAGGGGAGTTTCTTTACCATTATAGATTAAAGTATGATCGGCAATTATTGCTCCAATAGTAACAGGAACCCTTGAAAAATATTGATTATAATTTGTAATGATAAACTTTCCATCTGTAATATTCCACTTTTGTTCCTCCCAAGGTTGAGCTGGTAGGTTGGGGCCATTATCATCAAAAACCATTTGAATTAAAGATATCTTATCGTATCCCTCTAGCTTATAAGTTTCAATCACAGGTTGTAAAGTTACGGAATGCTTCCATTTAACATCAAAAGTATCTTCAAGCTTTGCTAACTGCTGATAAACCAATTCATTAGAATCCTGAATTCTTACTTCTAATACGGTAATAGGAATAATCAATAAAAAGAGTAAAAATATAATTAATAAGTGCGCAAATTTAGGCATAAATAGGAAAGGCCGAGGACTTGTTAAGCCACTCGGCCTTCACCTCCTAATTTATCAATATAACTATCTAATTTCCTCTGGAACATCAATACCTTGTTCCAAGTAATACTTTAAAGCACCTGGATGAAGTGGGGTTGTAATACCATCAAGGGCTGTTTCTAAGCTAATATATTTACCTGAAGCATGAGCTTCACCAAGTTCAGTAGCGCTTTCATAGAAAACTTTGGTTAATTCATAAACTAGATCTTCATCTAAATCAGGAGTAACATAAAGAGCAGCTTGACAGTTGATAGTCCAAATATCTTCTGGATTTCCATAGGTTCCAGCAGGAATTAAATATCTACTAAAGAATGGATATTTTTCTTTAATTTTATTATACAGTTCTTCATCTATTTCAATAATTTCGATTTCCCTTACAGATGCAATATCTTGGATAGCAGCTGCGGGGACACCTAATACACCAAAGTTAGCATCTAACTGTCCGTCTTTCATTTTACTGGCAGCATCACCAAAACCAGCAAATTCGTATCTCATGTCTGAGAAAGATAATCCTGCCTCAGCAAATACAGCTTCGCTTAATACAGCTGTACCACTTCCTACAGGTCCAACTGCTACTCTTTTACCTGCTATATCGGCAATAGATTTAATACCGCTGTTTTTAAGAGCAACACCCTGATATACTTCGGGATAAACAACACCAATAGCTCTAAAGTTTTCTGCTGGCTTACCTTCCCAGGCTCCTCTACCAAACCAAGCGTCATCTGCTATATTATTCATAGCCAATCCTAATTGAACTTCCCCAGAATTAACCATATTTATACTTTCTACAGAGGCTCCACCAGGTTGAGAGGTAACTTGGACATTATCCATGTACTTACTCCACACATTAGCCATTGCTCCGCCCAATGCATAATAGGTACCACCTGTAGAACCAGTTATAATTGTAAGTTGATTTTTTTGTGTTCCACCATTTTTAGGTGTAGAATCACCAGAACAACCTAACAAACTAACACTTAAAATTAAAGCAAAAACCAGTATTAATGAATATCTTTTTTTCAAGTTAAACCCCCCTTGGATTATTTTCCTAATGATCTAATTTTGTTTATTATAACTTAAAAATCACCTCCGTGTAAATTGCTAATGATTATCTTCTAATATTTACATCCGTTGCTATTCGCCAGAAAAATTAAAAAACCTTCTAGAAATTTCTGAAAAGATAACATTTGCAATTTGAAAGTTGTCAGTTACTCAGCGTCCCGATTAGGATATTGAATTATTTCCCCTTCCCAGGTTCTCAAAGTAATTGTATTTCTACCTTGAGAAATTAAATATTCTGGTAACATAGGTGTTTTACCCTTGCCCTTAGGTGCATTAACAATAAAGGTAGGAATAGCTAAACCAGAAGTATATCCCCTTAAATGTTCCATTATTTCAATACCAACATCTACGCTGGTTCTAAAATGCATGGTTCCAATAACGCCTTTAGCATGGAAAATATAATAAGGCCTTACTCTTATCTTTAATAGCTCATGGAATAATTTTTTCATTACGTGGGGATTATCATTTATTCCCTTTAGTAGTACTGCTTGGTTTCCTAATGGCACACCAGCGTTGGCTAACATCTCACAGGCTTTCTTAGCATCTTCAGTAACCTCTATAGGGTTATTGAAATGGGTATTAACATATACGGGGTGATGACTCTTTAACATTTCACAGAATTCTGGAGTAATTCTTTGGGGTAAGGTAGCTAGCATTCTAGAACCCAAACGTTTAATTTCTACATGGGGTATTTTATCTAATTCCCCTAAAATCCAATCTATGAAATCATCGCTAAGGGTAAAGGGGTCCCCACCAGTTACTAGAACATCCCTAATTTCGGGGTTTTCTCTAATATAGTCCAACGCCTGTTGTATTTCTTCTTTAGATCTAGGGATATCCTGTTCCCCAATGTTTCTTCTTCTTTGACAATGGCGGCAATACATAGCACATTGGTTAGTAACATTTATAATTAATCTATCTGGGTAACGTCTAGTAATACATTCTGCAGGGTTAGTAAATTCTTCGCCCATTGGGTCAGGATCGCCAACCACATCACAGATTTCTAAGCCCAGAGGTACAGATTGTAAAAATACAGGGTCCTCATAGTGATTAAGTTCAGGATCTATTAAAGATGCATAGTAAGGAGAGATAGCCCATCTAAATTGCTTACCAACTTCATCAATATCTTTCTTAGCTTGAGGATCCAAATCAATTATTTTCCCTAGGGTTTCACTATCGCTTATTCTATTACGGATTTGCCAGTGCCAATCGGCCCATTGTTCTTGGGTAGCGCCAAAAAAATCTCTTATTTCTTGTTGGCGCTTTTTAATTTTCTCAACTTGGTCAATACCAGTTATAATATTTTCCCTAGCCTTCAAATAAGGTTCAATACGGCTTTTTAAAACGGCTGCTCTTTCCAAAGAAATCTCTCTGGCAGTCTTTCCTTCATTTTGCATTTT
>JAAZJU010000011.1 GCA_012800195.1 Clostridia bacterium | reverse complement strand
GGTTTGGGGCTTAAGTCATAGCAGACCCGGTTAACATGGGGGACTTCTGCTAAAATTCGCTCAGTGATTTTGATAAGGATGGGCCAGTCAATTTGTTCGATACTGGCAGTCATAGCATCAACGGTATTTACAGCCCGGATAATAACAGGGTATTCAAAACTTCTGGTATGATTTCTTACCCCAACAGATTTAAAGTCGGGAACAACGGTAAAATACTGCCAAACTTTTTTGTCTAACCCAGCTTGAGCAAATTCTTCCTGTAAAATAGCATCGGATTCTCTTACTGCTTCCAGACGATCTTTGGTAATAGCACCAAGGCAGCGCACACCTAGTCCCGGTCCTGGGAAGGGTTGTCTATAAACCATAGCTTCTGGTAAGCCTAGTTCAAGGCCACAAGCTCTAACCTCATCTTTGAAAAGGTGGTAAAGAGGTTCAATAAGGGTGAACTTAAGGTCTTCAGGCAATCCACCTACATTATGATGGGATTTTACAACGCCAGTTGTCTTTGTACCACTTTCAATAATATCAGGATAGATGGTTCCCTGGGCTAGAAATTCTACGCCATCTAGTTTTCGGGCTTCTTCCTCAAAGACTCGAATAAACTCATTACCAATAATTTTTCTCTTTTCTTCGGGATCTGCTACATTCTCGAGTTTTTTTAGGAAACGCTCACTGGCATCAACATAGATAAGGTTGGCATCCATTTGGTTTTGGAATACTTCAACGACGCTTTCTGATTCACCTTTACGCATTAGGCCATTATTGACATGGACACATACTAGCTGTTTACCTATGGCTTTAATCAGTAAAGCAGCAACTACTGAACTATCTACTCCGCCGGATAAGGCCAGTAAAACTTTCTTCTCACCTACTTGTTTTTTAATGAGATCAATTTGGTCTGCAATGAAATTTTTCATATTCCAATTAGGTTCTGCTTGGCAGGTTTCAAAAACGAAAGTTTTTAAAACTTCCTTGATTTCTTCTTCTGTTTCTGGCCAGCAATCTTTTTTATTTTCACACACTGCAGGCTGATGTTCAACAGCTAGCATGGGATACCCAGCTTCATAAATATCAGGATGAACATCGATTTCTAAACCATTAATTACATTATTTTTTCCACCGTTGACAATAATTCCTTTCACATTGGGCAGTTGAGAAAGTTTATCCAGTGATATATCGTGGGGGTGGATTTCACTATATACACCAAGGTCACGGATTATTCTGGCAATAGCCGTATTTTCCTGGCTTCCCAGATCCAAAACGACAATCATATCTTGTTTCATTTTGACCTCCTAATAAATTTTTAATTTTTATAGGAAGATTATAACACAAAGTTAAGCCCATATAAAAAAATATATGGCTGGTAATTAACCAGCCATTGTTACTTCAATCCTATGCTGTTAAAGAAGCAGAAGACAATAAACTAATGGTATAATCATGTTTTGGATGTTGGATAATTTGTTCCGCTTCACCCACTTCTATGATTTTGCCACTTTGCATGACCATTATTTCATCAGACATATAATTAACCACACCTAAATCATGAGAAATAAAGAGGTATGCCATGTTATATTCCTTTTGTAAGTCCTTGAGGAGTTCCATTATTTGCCCTTGAATTGTTACATCTAGGGCTGAAACTGGCTCATCACAAATAATTAGCTTTGGCTTTACAATTATAGCCCGGGCAATAGCTACTCTTTGACATTGTCCTCCACTTAATTCACCGGCATAACGAGTACTAAAGGAACTAGGGAGACTAACCTTAGTTAGAACTTCTTCCACTAAGTGATCTATTGTCTTTTGATCTTTAACTAAGCCCATAATTTGTAGAGGCTCAGCAATTATTTCTTTAATTGTTAGAAAGGGACTCATAGATCCTTTGGGGTCTTGGAAAATATATTGAACATTCCTTCGATATTCTTTATATTCGGCTTTTGTTAGTTTTGTTATATCTTTTCCTTCATAAAAGACCGTACCAGAAGTGGGTAATTGTAAATTACCTAGGATTTCCCCTGTTGTGGATTTACCGCTACCACTTTCTCCAACCAATCCCATTGTTTTGCCTGATTCTATATTAATATTAACATCCTCAAGTGCAACATAAACTTTAAGGGGCTTCCCTGTAAAGGGTTGCTTCTCCAGAATAAATTCTTTCCTAAGGTTTTCCCCTGAAATTAACATGTCCTTTCACCTCTTTTTCTATCAATGACTAGGTAAGTGAGGTATTGCCTTTAATAATGTTTTTGTATATTCATGTTGTGGGTTAGTAAAGATCGACTTAGTTTGGCCCTCTTCAACAATTTTGCCTAGAGACATAACTAAAATTCTGTGGGCAAAATATTTTACCAGTCGTAAATCATGAGAAATAAAGATAATACTAATATTTTTTTCTTGATTAATTTGTTGTAATAGGCTTATAACCTGTTTCTGAGTAACAGAATCCAAAGCTGTAGTAGGTTCATCAGCTATTAATAACTTAGGATCTAGCATCATCGCTATAGCGATGTTAACTCTTTGTTTCATTCCTCCACTTAATTCCCATGGATAAGAGTTTAAAATATGTTGGGGATTAGTAAATCCTATAGCTTCTAATATTTCTTCTGCCTTATGATAAGCCTGCTGTTTACTTTGTTTAAGATGATAACAATAGGCGTCAATAATTTGATTTTTAATCTTTAGAAGAGGGTGGAGAAAAGCTCCCGTATTCTGAGGAATAAAACCAATTTCTTGGGCAATTAATTTTGTTTTTTCTTCCTTGGACAATTGTTGCATATCATGACCTAAAAAGTTATAGCGATGATAGTTAACTTTTAAATTAGGGGGGACCGCATTGACCAATGCTTTACCTGTTAAAGTTTTTCCTGAACCTGATTCCCCCACAATCCCTATAACCTCGCCTGGGAATATTTCAAAGGAACTATTGTCTACCAATAATTTGCCATTAGCGGTGGAAATGGTTAGCTTTTCAATTTCCAATAGATTATTCATAGTTCACTTCCCCTTTTAACTAACATGTCATTAATCCCATCTCCTAGGAGATTAAAGCCCAAGACAGTTAACATGATAGCAAGGCCTGGGACAATCGGTAAATAATAATTGGTCATAATATACTGACTAGCTTCACTTAGCATAATCCCCCAACTGGGATTAGGGGGTTGCACTCCCAGTCCTAAAAAGGATAAGGAGGATTCTGTAAGAATGGCAACTCCAACGCTAGAACTAAATTGAGTCATAAATCGTGGTAAAATAGCTGGTACCATATGTTTAAATAGAATATAGATTTTAGAGGCACCAAAACTTTCTGCTGCTTTAAGGTATAATTTGTTTTCATTGCCTAGAATAAGTCCATAGACTAAACGGGCAAAAATTGGAATGTTAAAAACTCCAATGGCAATTACTACACTGTGTTGACCTCTACCCAGAATAGTTACTAACATTAGGGCTAAAAGGATACCTGGAAAGGCCATTAGTCCATCAATAAATCTCATAATAATTTGTCCGATAAAACCTTTTCCTAAACCAGCTATAGATCCTAACAAAAAGCCCACCAGAGAACCAAAAATAACTGCTAAAAGGCTAATTAAAAAAGCTATTCTGCCTCCAGCCATAATTCGGCTAAGAATATCTCGACCAAATTGATCTGTACCCAAAAGAAAAGTAGCTGAAGGTTTTAAAAAACGGGCATCCATATGCATAGCATGAGGATCAAAGGGAGTATAAAAAAGGGAAATCAATGATAAAGAACCCATAAAGGTTATCAGGCCAAGACCTATCCAAATATTATAATTTTTCCGTAACATTAGATCCCAGCCTCCTTATCTAATTTGATTCTAGGATCAATATAGGAATAGATAATATCCATCAAGAGATTAACTAAAACGATAAAAACGGTAATAAAGATAATCAAACCCTGTAAGAGAATAATATCTCTATGCTCGACAGCAACTAATAAAAGCCTACCAATTCCAGGCAGTGCAAATACGCTTTCAATTACTACAGTTCCTGCGATTAGTTTTGCTAATTGCACACCTAAAACAGTGATAGGAGCAACTAAGGCATCTCTAAGGGCATATTTTACATATTTAATATGGTTGGGTAATCCCCTGATTGCTACCATTTCCATATAGTCTTCATTTAAGGCCGTTAGCATTGAACTACGTACAATTCTGATTAAAACACCCACCTCTGCCAAAGCCAGAGCTAAAGAGGGTAGGAGAATACTCTTTAAAAAGGGTAGAAAACCCTCACTTGGATGAACAAAATCTGAGGTAGGCAATACTTTTAGCCAAGCCCCAAAAATAATCATTAAAATTAAAGCTATCCAAAATGACGGAATGGCCATTCCCAACTGCATAACGGAACGGGAAAACAGATCAATCCAACTATTTTTCTTAATGGCCGACCAAATTCCTAAGGTAAAGGAAATTGCTAAGGCTATAAAAACCGAAAAGAAGGTTAGGGAGAGAGATACTGGTAAGCGTTGGATTACCAAAGTCAGTACCTCTTCCCCAAACACCATAGATTGGCCCCAATCCCCTTTGGTTAAGTTAATCAGCCAACTAAAGTATTGTTGATACCAAGGCTGATAAAAACCTAAAGTTTCTCGTAAACTTTCTAATTGCTCTGGATTAGCTTCTAAACCTAAAATAAGCAATGCTGGATCCCCTGGTAACCAATTAAGAATAAAAAAGGTAATTACTGTGACAGTTAATATAACAATTAATGAGCTTATACTTCGTCTTAACAGAAAGTTTAACATGGGAACCTCCCCCCGCCTAACAATCCTTACTCGATGGTTATTTCTCTTAGTTCAAAAACATCAATAGGATAAATATTTAAATTTTGAACCTTTTTGTTGGCAGCCATTAAGGAGTAGGTGGTTTGTAAATAGACCGCTGGTACTTGTTCTGCCAAGATGTTCTGAATTTCTTTGTATATTTCTTTTCTTTTTGCTTCATCTCTTTCTTGAATTCCTTGAACTAATAAATCTTCAACATGACTATTTTGATAGTTAAAATAGTTTCCACTAGCATCTGAAGCATAGCGATTTAAAAAGGCATCAGGATCTAACCTTCCAGTGTGACCAACTACGGTCATTTCATATTTGCGTTCTGTATAAACATCTTTAATCCAGGAGGCCCATTCGATTACCTCTATTTCAGCATTAATGCCAATTTTACTTAGTTGATCGGCAATAATTTGACCACTATCTACATGAAGTTTATATTGCTTAGGTAGAGTTAGTTTTAAATTAAGTCCATTTTCATATCCAGCTTCTTTTAGTAGTTCTTTGGCTCTTTCCACATCATGTTTTAGAACAGAAGTTGTGTCTACATAATAAGGGCTTATAGAAGGCATATGGGAGCCGATTACATCACCAAAACCATCATTGGCACCTAATATTATCGTTTCTTTATCAATTGCCATACTAATTGCTTGACGAACCCTTACATCTTTTAAAGCGGGATGGGCATTATTTAAGGCTAACACTTGTACCATATATTGAGGGGCATTAATTAATTTTAGATCCTCTTTAGTGGCAATAACTTTAGCCATTTCGCCAGTAACATCATAAATAACATCCACTGTTCCTGATTCTAAGCTTGTTAATTGAGAAGCACTGACGGGAAGGGTCTTAATAGTTACTTTATCTAATGTAGCCTCTCCCAAGAAATAATCCTTGTTCTTTTCCAAAACTAGATGTTGCTGAGGGATCCATTCTTTTAAGATATAGGGCCCTGTACCAATAGGTTTATTTTTTAAAGTATCTACAGCTTCCGCGGGTACAATTGCTGCCCAGGGATAAGCTAAGAGGGAAGGGAAAGTAATATCCGCAGTACTTAGTTCAATAACCAAGGTAGCAGGACTTTCCACTCTAATTTCTTTAATTCCTTTATAGTCATTGGCCTTTGGACTTTGGTCGTCAGTCAATCTTTCTAAGGAAAATTTGACATCTTCTGCAGTCATTTCTCGGCCGTTGTGGAAAAACACATTTTCCTGTAATTCTAAAGTATAGGTTAACCCATCATCGGACACATGCCAGTCCTTTGCTAAACGGGGTTTTAAGTTTCCTTTTGTGTCCACACCTAATAAGGTGTCATAAATATTGTTTGTTACCTGAAAGGTTGTTGTTGATGCAGTACGATGAGGATCTAGTCCTTCAGGATCATTGGCTATCCCAATAGATAACTCTTGAAGATTATTTTTGGAATTGTCAGTATCTCTATTATCTGTTTTACTGCAACCTGTGACTATCAAGGCTAATACTAATAACAAAACTATAGTTGTTTTTTTCATGTTTTTCCTCCTTAAAATTCACAAAAGTAAAAAAACCTTTTGAACAAACCCTTGTCCAAAAGGTCACACTGACAGAAAAGTAATGTATTATCATCTCCTTCCGTCCTGGTCCTGATGGCTCCAAGCGGTAACAAATTTAATATAAAGTTGTACGGTTTAAGGCATTAACACTTAGTGCGGTTCTTTCGATACCACCTAAAATAGGTTATTGCCGCGTATATTTTAACATGGAATTATATAAGATTAAAGTGTTTTTAATAGAAATTAAAAGAATATTCATAACAAATTTATGTTTGTGTTTTTTTCTAATTCAGAGCCCGCTATGCTGTTTTTTTTCAATGCTATTATAGCTAGCTATGGATATTGTAATATTATTAGTTCGCATGTATGATAAGAGATAGAAATTAACTGGGGTTAGCTATCAGTTAATATATAAAAAAACACTTAGAAATGAGGATGAATATTGTTTAACCCTTATTTATGGATTTTAAGTATTGGTCATCTCGTAGTTGACTTAGGTCAGGGAGTTTTGCCTATTATTACACCTTTTTTGGCTGTGCGTTTAGATCTTAGCTTCTTTCAAGTGGGTCTAATTGCTTTGGCATTTACCTTTAGTTCGGCCATTATTCAGCCTATTTTTGGTGTACTTAGTGATCGCTATAGTATGCTGTGGCTAATGCCCCTAGGACTTTTTCTTTCTGGTTTTGGTTTAGCCCTCACTGGAATGGTAAACTCCTATGAACTACTCTTATTTGCTGTATTATTAAGTGGTGTAGGAGTAGCGGGCTTCCATCCTGAAGGATCTAAGATAGCCAATTATGTAAGTGAGAAAGGTAAAGCTGGAGCGTCTATGGCAATCTTTTCTGTGGGGGGTAACTTGGGATTTGCTCTGGGTCCTATGTTTGCCGTATTCCTTCTTAGTTTTTCTGGACTGGACTCCATTTATGGGGTTATAGTTCCAGGAACCATTGCAGCTATATTTTTCTTGATTTTAACACCAAGATTTAAAGAAATTGTAAAGGAAAAATCATCCAGTCGAAAAAAACAAAAGATAAATGCCATTAGTACTAGGAATAACAAAGTCAGTTTAATCTTATTGATTATTTATGTAACAGTAAGGTCTTGGGTACATGCAGGATTAGTTTATTTTATTCCTTTTTATTTCCCAGCCTTTAGGGATATAGCTGATCCTGAGTATTTGGTTACTATTTATTTAATGGCAGGAGCCCTAGGCACAGTTTTAGGAGGGCCTTTTGCCGATCGGTTTGGTGGTCGTAATGGTTTGTTAGTATCAATGGTTGTGTCTTTAATTGTTGTCTATCCCTTTTTGCACCTTAGTGGTAACTGGATTCCTTTCTTAGCTTTTGTATTGGGATTAGCTTTAATTTCCACTTTCTCTACCACAGTGGTTTTTGGGCAGAAGCTGATGCCAAATAATTTAGGTTTGGCTTCAGGTCTTTTACTAGGCTTTGCTGTAGGAATGGGCTCCATTGGGGTAACAATAATGGGAAGTATTGCTGACAATTTTGGTTTACCTGTTGCTATGAATGTTATTAGCTTACTGCCAATTCTAGGGATAGTGCTAGCCTTTACCCTTCCTGATGATAGGCCAAAGTCAGCAACTATAAAAACTGATATTCCTTTAGAACAAGAGGCTTAAAAAATATAAGTGTAAAAAGATAGTAGAAATAAATTAAGTTCCAAAATTTTTTTGGAACTTTTATTTTATAGTAGATTTCTTTTCTGGGGATGCTGGAGAGATGGTTTTTGTATTTAGGACAAATGGGTAATATAAACATAAAAGAAAATTAAATAGTAGACGGAGGGCTTACAATGGGAAAAACAATCTCCTACTCGAGAACCATTCTTTCTGAAGTAATGCTCATTAATAAGGCAAATCCAGCTGGTAATATTCATGGTGGAGAAATAATGAAACTCATGGACTCGGCAGCTGGTGCTGTTGCTAAAAGGCATTCCCGCAGTAATGTGGTAACAACTAGGGTCAATGAATTAGAATTTAAGATACCCATTCATGTCGGTGATTTGGTTATATGTACTGCAGAATTGGTCTTTGTAGGGAAAAGCTCTATGGAAATATTAGTAGTTGTTGAAGTTGAGGATTTGCAAGTGGAAGACTCTAAGCGTATAGCTTTAACTGGATATTTTACAATGGTAGCTATAGACAGAAACGGGCGACCAGTAAAAGTTCCCCAAGTAATATTTGAAAGTCCAGAAGAAGAGGAACGCTTTAGGGAAAGAGAAAAGATCTATTTAGAATTAAAAAATAAGAAGTAGTAGATATATTAGCCACTAAGATTACTATCTTGGTGGTTTTACTTTCTCAAGTGGAGTTTAGGTCTTACTGAACACTAGGGTATAGAGGTCTTTTGTGTTAGAATATCATAAGAATTTGGAGATATTTGGAGATATTGAGGAGGTTTCAATGGATAATTATAAAGCGTATTTAGGTAATGTGATTTATAGTCAGGATAAAGATACTCTAGTAGTTAAGGAAAAATCCTATATATTGGTTCAAGATGGGATTGTTCAAGGTATCTTTAAGGATTTACCAGAGGGATTTCCACAGGAAAATATTATTGATTGGGGCAATAATCTAATTATTCCTGGTTTTAGTGATATGCATGTCCATGCTTCGCAATTTTTACAAAGGGGTATGGGGATGGACAAAAAGCTTTTAGACTGGCTGAATACATATACCTATCCTACGGAAGCAAAGTTTCAGGATAAGGAACATGCTAAGAAAATATATGGTCTCTTTGTGGATGAACTAGTGCGGCAGGGAACTTTACATGTAAATTGCTTTTCATCGATCCACTACGAGGCCTCGGAAATTCTATTTGAGCTTCTTCTTGAACGAGGATTATTTGCCTTTACCGGAAAGTTAAATATGGATCAGAATAGCCCAGAGTTTTATCTAGAGGATACGGAGAGTTCTCTTAGATCAACAGAGGTCTTTATTAGTAACTACAGACAGAAGGGGAATGTCCAAGCTGCCATTGTTCCACGCTTTACCATTACTTGTAGCGAGGAGCTGTTGGCTGGCTTAGGGAAACTCGCTCAACAATATGGAACTCCTGTTCATTCCCATATGTGTGAAGCAATAAGTACCATCAAAGCCAGTAAGGAATTATTCCCTAATTATAAAAATGAAGCAGAAGTATTCTATCATAATAATTTGCTGGGACAAACCCCTACTATTATGGCCCATTGTATTTTTATGGATGATGATGTTGTGCAATTAATGCAAAACCCCAATTGTATGGCAGTACATTGTCCTGATGCTACGGCTAATATTAACGCTGGGGGAATAATGCCAGTGAAAAAACTCTTAGAAATGGGCATCAATTTAGCGATTGGTAGTGATATAGGCTCAGGGGCAAGTCTATCCATAGCTAGGGGCATAGCTAGTACCATTCAACATTCCAAAATTCGCAATATGTTTGACCCCCAATGGGAGGCAGTAAATCTTTCAGAGGCCTTTTATATGGCCACTCGTTCTGGCGGTAGATATTTTAATAAGGTAGGTGCCTTTGATAAAGGTTATCATTTTAATGCTTTAGTAATAGATGATAGTAATTTCCCTGGGGAGAATCTTACTTCTCTGGAACGCTTGGAGAGGTTTTGTTATGCAGGGGATGATAGAAATATTGTTATGCGTTATATAGTGGGAAAAGAGCTGATTATTTAGTAGAGAATAGGTTACCGGAATTTTTTGATGGTATCCATTACCAAATCCCAATCCTGATCCAATATTGCATCACATTCTTCTCTTGTATATAACTTAATTTTACTTACTCCTCCTATCTTTTTAACATAGTCTCTAATATATTGTTCTAGTAATTTTGCTACATGGCTAATTTCTTCTGTAGTAGCTAACCTATGTTCATCTTCTATTACTTCTATTGCATATCTTGTGCACATTGCTGTTAAATCTGTGTAGCCATCTAGTATAAAATTAGTAAGAAAAAATTCTACTGGCCTTTCTTGGCCAGTATCTACATATTTATCAAAGGCTGTTTTAGGTGTTAAGTTTTTAAATATTTTTCTCATATTTATTTTCCTCCTATCAAGATTGTTTTTAAGCATACTGTTTACTTGCATTTTTTAAAAGATAATTACAAACTCTAAAAATATATATCCAGTAGTAAAGGCAAATGTAAACCAATGTATGCTCCAAATTTAAAATATGCCTTAGATTTTTCTTTAGGAAAAAGGCAGAACTAAGGAGATTAAAATGACGAAGAATAAAGAAAGCTCACATTTAGGTTGGAATTTTGATAATAGTTATGCTCGACTTCCTGAGTTTTTTTACAGTAAACAAAGTCCTGCTCCTGTAGCCTCACCTCAGCTAGTTTTGCTAAACCATAGTTTAGCAGTACAATTAGGATTAAATATAGAAGAGTTAACTGGGGAAAAAGGTGCGGAAATATTTGCTGGCAATCAGCTTCCTGAAGGTGCTTTCCCTCTTGCTCAAGCCTATGCAGGTCATCAATATGGTCATTTTACAATGTTAGGGGATGGACGAGCTGTCTTATTAGGGGAGCAAGTAACTCCCCAAGGGGAAAGATTTGATATTCAATTGAAGGGCTCCGGAAGAACACCCTATTCTCGAGGTGGGGACGGTCGAGCTGTCTTAGGACCTATGCTTCGGGAATATATTATTAGCGAAGCCATGTCCGCTTTGGGTATTCCTACTACTCGTAGCTTAGCAGTGGTTACTACTGGAGAAAATGTTCTGCGGACATCTTTTTTACCAGGTGCTATTTTAACCCGAGTAGCCAGAAGCCACTTAAGGGTAGGTACTTTCCAGTATGCAGCCCAATGGGGTTCCCCTGAGGATTTGCAGACCTTAGCTGATTATACAATAAGGCGTCATTATCCAGAAGTAGAAGCTGATGATAATAAGTATCTTGCCTTGCTGAAGGAAGTAATAAAAAAACAAGCAGAGCTAATTGCTAAGTGGCAACTAGTGGGTTTTGTCCATGGGGTGATGAATACTGATAATATGACCATTAGCGGGGAAACCATTGATTATGGTCCCTGTGCCTTTATGGATACCTATGACCCGAAAACAGTCTTTAGCTCCATTGATAGATATGGCCGTTATGCTTATAAAAACCAGCCCCCCATTGCTCAGTGGAATCTGGCTAGATTTGCTGAAACTCTTCTGCCCTTGATCAGTAATGATAAAGAGGAGGCTATATATTTGGCCGAAGAGGCCTTAGCTGATTTTATGGATTTATATCATTCCAAATGGTTGACGGGGATGAGGAGAAAATTAGGGACATTTAATGAAGAAAAAGAGGATGAGGCTCTTATTAACCAACTTCTTGAGTTAATGTCCAAAAACAAGGCTGATTATACTAATACCTTTCGAGCTTTAACTCTTGATGAGGGGGATAAAACAGACTTATTTAAAGAGGAGGAATTCCGACAGTGGCACCAAGCTTGGCAGGCAAGACTAAATAGACAGTCGGAAACAAAAGCTTTATCTCAGAAGTTAATGAAAGAGAGTAACCCGGCTATAATTCCTCGTAATCACCGGGTGGAAGAAGCTTTGGAAGCAGCAGAAAAACAGGGGGATTATACTCCGTTAGAAAGATTAAACGCTGTCCTTAATAAGCCCTATGGATACTCCCCTGAACAAGAGGAATATGCATTACCTCCTGAAGCAAGAGGCTGTCCTTATATAACTTTTTGTGGGACATGAAAACATGGTCAGTACATCTATAATACACAGAAATTAATCTGTGTATTTTTTATTATAAAAATGAAGCTGAAATAACTCGGAAAAGAAAAATCTCAATAAGTTATTTTTTTCTTTGGACAATTGCCAGAAAGATATATAATTAATGAATGAGTGTAGAAATAGAAAGACTTATTGTCTAAAAGAGGGGATTCTAATGGATTGGTTTAAAAATTTTATGACGGGAAGATATGGTGGAGATCAACTTTCTATATTTTTAGTTATAATTTCTCTTTTACTATCATTAACAGGTCAGTTTGCTGAAAGCGCATTTTTATTTGCCCTAAGCCATATTCCTTTATTTGTGGCTATTTACAGAACATTTTCAAGGGATATTCAAAAGCGTAGTATGGAGAATTATAAGTTTGCGATTCTTTTTAGTCCACTATATTCAAAGATAAAAACAACTGAGAAACGTATTAAGGATGCTAAGATTTATAAATATTTTAATTGTGTTACTTGTAAAACAACATTACGGGTTCCAAGGGGTAAAGGAAAAATTATGATTACCTGCCCCAAGTGTAAAACAAAGGTCATGAAAAAAACTTGAGGTAAATATGTTCAATAAGGGGAGAGTTAAATAGTGTTTCTGATAAAAAACCTAGCAAGTAAAATTGTCTATGGAACAGCCAAGACATTAGAGATAGTATTTGAAGGTTTAATACAATTGATTGCTAATATTATCGTACTGGCCAAAAATCTTGCTATAGGGTGTTTTACTCTTATCAGCATGGGAGGATGTTTGTTTTTTCTATTAATAGCTGGACCTTTAGGTATAGCTATTTTCAGCAATCCATTAGGGTTGTTTCTTTTAGCTATTTTGATTTTGATGCCTATCTACGGAGCAAGATTTGCTGTTTATCTAAAATATGTAAAATATATAACAACAGAGTATCTTTACAACTTGGCTAATTATCTTAAAGATGAAGCAAATTATAGACCTTTTAATGAATTTAAAATAGCTTACCAGAAAGCAGAAGAAGAGCGGATAAGGAGAGAACAGTATTATTATTATGAGCGGCAAAGACAATGGGAGGAAAGAATAAGGCAACAATGGGAACAAAGCTTTCAAGGCAGACAAGGTGGTTACTATGGTGGCCAGTGGGACTATGGCACAAATTTTAATCCTAATTTGGGATTTAAAAATGAATATGAAAAAAGCTGTGAAATCTTAGGAGTGCCATATAATGCTGATAAAGCTCAAATTAGAACAGCCTATCGGAGAAAAGCCAAAGAGTATCATCCCGACTTGAATAAAGCTCCAACTGCAGCCCAAATGTTTAATGAAATTAATAAAGCTTATGAATTCTTGAGTGAAGAGAATATTCAAAGGTATAAAAGTCTTTGAAAGTAAAGTTACTTCTGAATTATAAAAAACTCCCTTTTAACTTAATTATGTTAAATAAGGTTTTTTATTGGGTAATCAATACACAGGTGAAAGCCTGTGTTTTTTGATTGGGACGGGGAGGTATTTTAAATGCCAACACTAAAATCCTCAATATTAATTATAATTTCAGTATGTTTATTAGTATTATTAATTACCGGGGGTTTTTACACCATGTATCTCACCTATACTATTAAAACCGATGCCGAAGTAATAAATAAATTGGGGGTTATTAGAGGTTCCGTCCAACGAATAGTCAAGCTTGAACTGGCTGGAATTGAAAATCAACAAGGGGTTGACTTAATTGATAAGAATTTCACTGAATTCCATGAAAACAGAGTAAAAGTATTTGACGAAAATCAAGAAATCCATAACTCCTTAAATGATTTATACCATTCTTGGCGTCAATTAAAGATGGTAAGGGAAATCTATAGGGATGACCCTTCTCCGGAAAACACAAATTTATTAATTGGACTAAGTGAAGAGTTTTGGCTAAAATCCAACACTCTGGTTTATATCTCTCAGTTGGTTTCGGAAAAGAAAGTGGATAAATATGAAACTAGCTTTTTCCTGTTTTTAATAAATTTGCCCATCGGAGTTTTAAGTATTTTTTTAATAAAGAGATACGTTAAAGATAAATTAGAACATTTAGTAAACTATGATCCTTTAACAAAAATTTATAATAGACGATATTTTAATGAATATCTTTACAATCAAATCCAGAAATCTGAGCGTTATAAAAGGGATATGTCATTTATATTTTTAGATATAGACTATTTCAAAAAAGTAAATGATAACTTTGGTCACGATGTGGGTGATAGTGTTCTCAAGGAATTATCCCACTTGATTCAGACTAACATTAGAAAAAGTGATTTGTTAGCACGCCTTGGAGGGGAAGAATTCGGTATTTTAGTTGCGGAGAATAATGTGGAAAAGGCTTATAGTTTAGCGGAAAAGCTAAGAAAAATTGTAGAAGCCCATGATTTTAGGGATGTTGGGAAATTAACAATAAGCCTTGGTGTAACGGAATATGTTCCAGGGGATAATGTGGACACAATCTATAAAAGGGTCGACAGTGCATTATATAAAGCTAAAAACAATGGTAGAAATAGAAGTGAGATATTAGTGTAGGGATAAGTAGTCACTAAGGAGTATAATAAGACAATTAGAAACGGTTGAGGAAACAGTATATATATGCTAAAATTAAGTTTAATTTATGAAACGAGGTGTAGAAGTGTTTATTGTTAAGATGAGACTTCGTTATTTAGTTTAAAACATTTAACTAAATAAAAGTAAGGTTCGAAAATGCCTGGAAAGGTTTTTTTGTGATGCCTTATGATCTTACAATGAACACAATCTACATTAAATAAATTATGTTTTTTAGAGATTATTTAGAAATTAATTAAAGATATTAATGTCTTTAATTTGAAATGTTTTGGAAGTTGCAGATGAATTGTGTTCATTTGCAACTTTTTTTATTGCTCTTTTTTGAAAATTGATAGGAGGAATTTTCTATGATTTTAAATGGTGGCATTTTTCATATCAGATTAAGAGGGTAAGGCGGAGTTTGTGATGAAGCCTTCCAAATAAAAAGCAATTAGCTTAATATGGAATTTGTGACATCATAACTCCGGGCTATGACATTAAAAAATAGCAATTAAAGGAGAGTAATATGATGGAACAAAGAAGAAAGGCCCTTCTTATAGGGGTTAATATAAATAATCAAGAAAACTTCAAAGAAACTTTAGAGGAATTAAAAAATTTAACTATTGCGTGTGGCTTAGAAGTTGTGGGACAAGTAGAGCAAAATTTAAAGGTTATCAATAAAGCTTACTATATTGGTTCAGGTAAAGTTGATGAAGTTAAAAGATTAATAGAAGAGAAGAAGGCCGATGTGGTAATCTTTGATGACCAATTATCTCCATCCCAGCTTAGAAATTTAGAAAAAACTTTTGAGTGTAATATTTTGGATAGGACCTCATTAATCCTTGAGATATTTGCCCAAAGAGCCAAGACAAGGGAAGCTAAGCTTCAAGTAGAAGTTGCGCGACTTAAGTATATGTTGCCAAGGCTTATAGGCTCAAATGAAAATTTAGGCCGGCAAAGTGGTGGGGTCGGTACCAAAAATAGAGGTGCTGGTGAAAAAAAGTTAGAGCTAGATAGAAGAAAGATCGAGGAGAAAATAGCTGAATTAACCAAGGAGTTAGAGCTTATAGTCAAAGAGCGTCAGAACCAGCGCAAGCAAAGAAGAAAAGCCCAACTACCAATGGTTTCTTTGGTAGGTTATACTAATGCCGGTAAGTCTACCCTGATGAATGCAATGATAGATCAATTTCAAAAGGGGGAGGACAAGAAGGTATTTGAAAAGGATATGCTTTTTGCAACCTTAGAAACATCAGTTCGAAAGATTACTCTGCCCAATAACAAAGGCTTTCTTTTGTCTGATACGGTTGGTTTTGTCAATAAATTGCCTCATGAATTAGTCAAAGCATTCCGTTCAACCCTGGAAGAGGTAAGGGAGGCCCAGTTATTATTACATGTTGTGGATGTTTCCAACCCTAATTTTGAACAACATTTAAAGGTAACCAAAGAGACCTTACAACAAATAGGGGCTGATGAGATACCCATCCTACATGTATATAATAAAGGGGATTTAGCTCTAAGGAAGCTACCTTATGTTGAAGGAAACAATATCTATATTTCCGCTAGAAATAGGGTAGGGATTGAAGAATTAGTACAACTAATTAGTAGAAAAATATTCAAGGATTATGTAGAGTGTAAAATGCTCATTCCTTACAACCAGGGCAAGATTGTTTCTTATTTAAATGAAAATGCCCATGTTAAAGCAGTGAGTTACGAAGACGAGGGAACACTATTAATTATGGAATGTAAGGAAAAGGATTATAAAAAATTTCAGCATTTTGTTATTAATTCTTAAGTTATAAAAAGAGGAAGGGAGACTAACTACCCTTCCTCTTTTAAGTTGTTATATTTCTATTAGTTCATATTTTCTAGAACCTAGGCCAATTTTTTCCCCATGATTAAGTTGCACATTATAGTCATTATCTGGCCAAAGCTTTAAGAGAGTATCTTCACCTGTTTGAGCTTTTAAAAGATCTATAGAGGCTTGATCAATGGCCACAGGATCATAAGAGGCCAGGATACCAATATCCTCGGTAATCTTATCTTGAGCCTTACTCATACAATCACATTCTTGGGTAATATGGGTCAAGAAATTGAAATAACAAACTTTGCCCTTTTTATCCTGCACGGCCCCTAGGGCGTATTCGGCCATTTTCTCCTGAAGAGGTGCGCTGGCATCGTCCATGGAATGGCGGATTGCTTTAAAACGACAGGTAGCTATGCATTCCCCGCAGCCATAGCACTTTTCCTCATCAATCCAAGCAACTCCATCATAAAAGGAAATAGCTTCTTTTAAACAATATTTCAAACAGAGACCACAGGCTTGACAATTTTCAATTATTACTTGTGGTTTAATATCAGCATGTTGCATCTGTTTACCACTTCTAGGGGCACAGCCCATAGCCAGATTCTTAATGGCAGCCCCTAAGCCTGATAACACATGACCGGTCATATGACTTAAGACCATTAAGGTGTTACTATGCAAAACATCATTGACTATCTTTACAGACTTAAAATGTTTACCGGGAATTGGTACTTCGGTAAAATTTTTGGATAGCAATCCATCGGCAATAATAACGGGAACGCCAAGATTATCTATACTAAAGCCGTGCTTATGAGCTTGTAAGAGGTGGTCTACTGAATTAAATCTTTTTCCATAATATAAGGTGTTAGTATCGGTTAAGAAGGTTTTGCAACCACTTTCATTTATTTTTTTAAGCCAAGGTTTAATCCAGTCTGGTTTTATATAGCCTGTGTTATTTTTTTCCCCAAAGTGGATTTTTACTGCAGTATAACCATTCTTTACTAAGGTGTCTTGAAATTGAGCAGCACTATGTAACATAAGGACTTTTTCAGCTATTTTAGATTGATCAGTTCCTTTTAATGAGGAAAACCATACTTTACTCATTTTTACCTCCTTGAAATGACAAATATCTTGTAGATTATATAACCCCAAAAGGGATTTTCTAAAAGATAATTATTAATTATATTATACTGGGTGAAAATTCTGGATTAAATAGAATTTTGTATGGGCCAGAGCTCTGTTTAATTGCGGGGGAAACCCTGTAAAAAAAAGCTAAAAAAAGTCAAAAAAAGTTAAAAAATATATTGACTGTATAAAATAGGCGTGTTATTATTTTTACGTTAAATAAAGAGTTTGGTTGTACAAAGTGGTACAGCAAAGGCCTAATGGGCATACTCAACGACGGGTATAAAATCGTTGTTTAGTATGCCTTTTTATATTGTTTAAATTAGAAAGGATGTGTTTTTATGGCAAAGTATAGCAAAGAAGATGTTTTAAGGCTAGCAAAGGAATTGGATGTTAAGTTTATACGGCTTCAGTTTACTGACATCTTGGGAACTTTAAAAAATGTTGCAATTACCGTGGAACAGCTTGAAAAAGCATTGGCTAATCAATGCATGTTTGACGGCTCATCTATCGAAGGTTTTGTGAGAATTGAAGAATCAGATATGTATTTAGCACCCGATATTAGCACTTTCAGTATATTTCCATGGAGGCCGCAAACCGGTAAAGTAGCAAGATTGATATGTGATGTGCTTAATCCTGATGGCACACCCTTTATAGGAGATCCCAGGTATGTATTGAAGAGAGCTTTGAAAAAGGCAAGTGATATGGGATATGAGGCATATAATGTTGGTCCAGAATGCGAATTTTTCTTGTTCCAACTAGATAGTGATGGTAAACCTACAACGAAGACCCATGATAATGCCAGCTATTTCGATATGGGTCCGATAGATTTAGGTGAGGATGCAAGAAGAAATATGTGCATTGCCCTAGAGGATATGGGTTTTGAAATCGAAGCTTCTCATCACGAGGTTGCACCTGGACAACATGAGATAGACTTTAAATATAAAGAAGCCCTTACTGCCGCAGATAATATTATGACCTTTAAAATGGTTGTTAAAGTTATTGCTCAAAAATGCGGTTTGCATGCCACATTTATGCCAAAACCGATTTTCGGAATTAATGGTTCGGGTATGCATACGAATGTCTCACTATTTAAGAATGGTAAAAATGCCTTTTACGACGGAAAAGATTCCTTACAATTAAGCCAAGATGCCTATTGGTTTATGGGTGGAATTATTAAGAATATTAGGGCTATAACAGCCTTAACCAATCCTCTTGTAAATTCATATAAGAGAATTGTTCCTGACTATGAAGCTCCAGTATATATTGCATGGTCTACCAGTAATAGAAGTCCTCTTATAAGAATACCTGCAGCTAGGGGAGAAAGTACTCGAGTAGAGTTGAGAAGCC
Organism: Clostridia bacterium; assembly: GCA_012800195.1. Classification (GTDB taxonomy): domain Bacteria; phylum Bacillota; class Peptococcia; order Peptococcales; family BICA1-8; genus JAAZJU01. Next base: position 11,663 of record JAAZJU010000011.1, on the reverse strand, counting down.
CTGATCCATCTTGCAATCCTTATCTGGCTTTAGCTGCGATTTTGGCTGCAGGGCTAGATGGGATAGAAAATAAAATTCAACCTTCTCCACCAACCAACAAGAACATTTTCCGAATGACGAAGGAAGAGAGAGAAAAGGAAGGAATTGCTTCACTCCCAGCAAATCTCCAAGAGGCTATCAATGAGATGGAGAAAAGCGCCTTAATGAGAGAACTCCTTGGGGAACATATTTTTACTAAATACATCGAGGCCAAGAAAAAAGAGTGGGATGACTACAGAACTAAGATTACTCCATGGGAAATTGAACATTATCTAACTAAATATTGATTTTAGGTGATATCAATGGATGTTAATTTAGAGTTATATAAGATCTTTTATTATGTGGTGAAGGCAGGTAGTATATCTAAGGCTTCCCAGGAGCTCTATATATCCCAGCCCGCCGTTAGCCAGGCTATAAAAAAGCTTGAAGCTAGGCTTGGAGGCCAATTATTTACTCGTGCTCCCAAGGGAATAATTCTTACTCCAGAAGGAGAGGTATTGTTTAAATATATTGAACAGGGCTACAATATGATAGTCATGGCTGAGAGCAAGTTTGTTGAGGCTATAAACCTTGATCTGGGGAATATACGCATTGGTGCAAGTGATATGACTCTCAGGTATTTTCTCCTTCCGTATCTGGAAGAGTTTCATAGGCAATTTCCTAAAGTAAATATAAAGGTTACAAATGGACCTTCCCCTGAAACGGTGGAATTATTGAAGAGAGGGATTATTGATTTAGGGGTAGTGAGCCTTCCCTTGACCAGCAACGAAGGGATAGAAGTTCTGGAAGCGAAAAAAATCCAGGATTGCTTTGTGGCCAATCACCAGTTTGGTGAGCTGGCCGGAAAACAAATTTCTATAAAGGAACTTGTAAAATATCCTTTAGTTATGCTAGAAAAAAACACTTCAACTAGGCAGTATATAGATGACTTTTTAGCCCAGTATTCGCTAACATTATCACCAGAATTTGAACTGGCAACAAGTGATCTAATAGTCCAGTTTGCCTGTAGGGGGCTAGGGGTATCCTGTGTGGTTAGGGAATTTGCCGAAGATTATATAAAAAAGGGCAGCTTGTTTGAAATTAAATTGGAGGAAGAAATACCACCAAGACACATTGGTATTATCAAGCTCCGCAATTTACCGCTTACTGCGTCGGGCAAGAAATTTATGGAATTGCTCCAAAGGTGATCATGAACTCAAAATAAATGCCGGCCCATTAAAGGCCGGCATTTATTTTCTTGCAATATTATGCCTTGACATATTGCATTACCTCGGTAGAATGTTATATTTTGTGTAGATATATTAAAATTGAGGTGAGGGTTATTGGAATATCAATTTGAGAATCCCCTGGTTGAGAGGTATGCCAGTGAAGAAATGCTCAGGATTTTTTCTCCTCAAAAAAAATTCGAGACCTGGCGCCAATTATGGATAGCGCTGGCCCAGGCTCAGAGAGAGCTTGGACTTCCTATTTCTCAGGAACAAATCGATGAGATGATAGCTTACCAAAAGGATATAAATTTTGAAGAAGCCAAGGAAATTGAAAAAGACACCCGACATGATGTCATGGCTCATGTATTAGCTTATGGTAAGCAGTGTCCTAATGCAAAACCCATTATTCATCTAGGAGCTACCAGTGCTTTTGTGGGTGATAATACCGATATTATTTTAATGAAAGAAGCATTATTTATAATCAAAAAGAAATTAATTACCGTGATAAGCAATCTACAAATATTTGCTCTAAAATACAAAGATCTGCCAACTTTAGGTTATACGCATTTTCAACCAGCTCAGCTAACGACGGTAGGAAAAAGAGCCTGCCTTTGGATCCAGGATCTTTTAATGGATTTGACGGAACTGGAATTTCAAGAAAGCAATTTAAAGTTGCGGGGGGCTAAAGGCACTACAGGAACCCAAGCTAGTTTCATGCAGCTTTTTGATAATAATGAAGAAAAGGTAAAAAAACTGGATGAATTAATTGCAAATAAAATGGGTTTTCAAAGCACCTTCCCCATAACTGGCCAAACCTATCCCAGAAAACTTGATAGTCGCATTCTTCAGGTAATGCAATCCATTGCCGAAAGTGCCCACAAATTTGCGTCAGATATTAGATTGCTTTCGCATTTAAGAGAAATAGAAGAGCCCTTTGAAGAAAAACAAATTGGGTCATCTGCCATGGCTTACAAGCGAAATCCTATGCGCTGTGAACGTATAACTGCCTTAGCTAGGTTTGTGATGATAAATGGTCTAAATCCTTACATTACGGCTGGTAATCAGTGGTTGGAAAGGACCCTGGATGATTCAGCCAACAGAAGAATTGTTATTCCTGAAATTTTTCTCGCCGTAGATGGTCTACTTAATGTATATATTAATGTAAGTAGTAATCTCATAGTTAACGCCAAAGTTATTGAAAAACATGTCCGAGAAGAATTGCCTTTTATGGCTACGGAAAATATCTTGATGAAAGCTGTAAAAAAGGGCGGGGATCGACAGGAATTGCATGAGATTATTAGGAAATATTCTATTGAGACTGCTAATAGGTTAAAAGAGGGGGAAACCAATAATTTAATACAAAAAATAGCGGATAATCCTAAATTTAAATTAACAATGAAAGAAATCCAAGAGATGTTAGAACCTCAAAAATTCATTGGTCGGAGTGTCTCCCAAGTAGAAGAATTCATTGTGGAATATGTGAACCCCAATATTGAAAAAAATAAAAATGTAATTGGTGAAAAGGACTACTTAAAGGTATAAGTAAAATATAACTAAAGGCTCTCATAAAGAGGGCCTTTAGTTATATTTTTTTGGCTAGTGTATGAGTTAAAACCTTCAGGATTGGGTAAATCGGTATTTAGTAAGTATCTTTAAGATTATATAAATTTGCCTTATGTATCCCATAAGTATTGTGTATTTTACTTATGAAGGCCCAAAAAATATAATTGACAATGGTGATTGTAAGGTCTAAAAATCTGATATATATAGGAGGTTTAGTAAATGGTTAAAGCTATAGTGGGAGCCAACTGGGGTGATGAGGGGAAAGGTAAAATTACCGATATGTTAGCTGCAGAATCCGATGTTGTGTTAAGGTTTCAGGGGGGCAGCAATGCTGGGCACACCATAATAAATGATTACGGTAAGTTTGCTTTGCATTTGCTTCCTTCGGGTGTATTTTATGAACATGTAACCAATGTTTTGGGACCTGGTACAGCTATTAACATTAGTACGCTTCTTAAGGAAATAGAAGCAATGGAAGAAAGAGGTGTTCCAAGACCAAACCTCCTTATATCTGAGCGGGCCCAGATTGTAATGCCTTGGCATATACTGTTGGATAGCTATGAGGAGGAAAGGCTAGGGAGCAAACAATTTGGATCTACAAAATCTGGTATTGCGCCCTTTTATGCCGATAAGTATTCCAAAATCGGGATTCAGGTGTGTGATCTCTATTATCCGGAGATATTGAAGGAAAAAATAAATTCTATACTAGAGGTTAAGAATTTATGGCTAAAGACTCTGTATGGAGCTCAGCCTGTAAATCAAGACCAGGTTTATGATGAGCTTCTAAGGTTTGGCGAGAGGATATCCCCTATGGTTGGTGATTCAACTAGCTTTTTACAAAAATCCCTTAAGGAGGGTAAAAGGATTTTACTTGAAGGTCAGTTGGGGGCACTAAGAGACCCAGACCATGGAATCTATCCTTTTACCACATCTTCTTCACCTCTAGCTGGATTTGCCGCTGTAGGTGCGGGGATTCCACCCTATGAAATTACAGAAATTATTGCGGTGGTTAAAGCTTACTCCAGCTGCGTGGGAGCAGGCCCTTATGTAACCGAAATCTTTGGCGAGGAAGCCTCAATGCTTAGGGAAAGGGGCGGTGATGCCGGTGAATACGGAGCCACTACCGGTCGTCCGCGCAGAATGGGCTGGTTTGATGTAGTGGCTACTCGGTATGGTTCTAGGATTCAAGGAGCTACCTGTTTGGCTTTAACCTTACTTGATGTGCTGGGCTACCTTGATGAGATACCAGTTTGTGTATCCTATGACTTTGATGGGAATACTACCCAAGACTTCCCGGTTACGCCTTTGCTTTCAACAGCCAAACCTGTGTATAAGATGTTTCCTGGCTGGAAATGTGATATATCAAAGATAAGGAAATATAGCGACCTACCTGATAATGCCAGAAAATATGTAGAGTTTATAGAAGAATCTATAGGTCTCCCTATCAAGATAATATCCAACGGACCTAGAAGAGAAAATGTGATAATAAGAGATTAAAAAAGCATCCTCCCCGGTGTTTCTTAAGACACTAAGGGGAGGACTTTTTATTTAATCTTCTAATCTTTTTATAAGGATTTGGTTAAGGATTTGGGGATCGGCTTTACCTTTGGTTGCTTTCATGGCTTGTCCTACAAGAAATCCTATTACCTTCTTTTGGCCTTTCTTGTAATCGTCTAAGGAATTGGGGTTATCCCGAATCACCTTTTCTATCACCTCAAGGAGGAACGATTGATCCTTTAACATCTCCAATCCATGTTCCTTGACTATGTTGTCAGGGTCTTTCCCAGTGTCAAACATCAAGTCAAAAACATTTTTAGCTGTGGATCCGTTGATTACGCCTTTATCGATTAAAGTAATGAGCCTCACTAAATATGATGGAGGGAATGGGATATCAACTATCTCTAAGTTTCTTTCATTAAGTATCCGCAGCATATCCCCCATAATCCAATTGCTGACAGCTTTGACATTGGTGCTTTGTTTTGCGGTTTCCTCGAAGAAATCAGATAGCTCCTTTGAGGAGGTGAGGACCTGGGCATCATATTCAGGCAAGCCATACTCGGATACATATCTTTGCTTTCTGGCATCGGGAAGTTCGGGGAGCTCTTTTTTCAACCTTTCCACGAGTTCGTTTTTTATTATCAGGGGAGGTAGATCTGGTTCGGGGAAGTATCTGTAATCTTGGGCATCTTCTTTACTTCTCATGGGATAGCTTTCTCCCTTGTTTTCATCCCAGCGCCTGGTCTCTTGATTAATTTTTCCCCCTGATTTTATAACATGGATTTGTCGTGCTATTTCCGACTCAATTGCCCTATATACGGATCTAAAAGAGTTAAGATTTTTCATTTCTGTTCTTTCCCCTAGGTGATTTGAGCCCTTTGGACGAACTGAAATGTTGACATCGGCACGCAGGGAACCTTCTTCCATTTTGCAATCCGAGACATTTATGAATTGCAGTATGGCTTTAAGCTTTTCAAGATACGACTTTGCTTCTCTAGCTGATGAGATATCAGGCTCGCTTACGATTTCAATTAGTGGCACTCCCGTACGGTTGTAATCAATATAGGAATTGTTGTCTTCTTCACCGTGTAAAAGCTTACCAGCGTCTTCCTCTATATGGATTCTATTTATACGAATTCTCTTTTTTTCGTTTTCTGTTTCAATTTCCACAAATCCGTCTTTACATAAGGGTAGGTCATACTGGGATATCTGATATCCCTTTGGCAGGTCAGGATAGAAATAGTTTTTTCTGTCTTGCTTGGTAAAGGGGGATATTGTGCAATTTGTGGCTAATCCGGCTTTAATTGCATATTCAACTGTTTTTCTATTTAAAGCCGGCAATGTTCCTGGCATGCCAGTGCAAACAGGGCAGCAGTGAGTGTTTGGTTCTCCGCCAAATTCGGTGGTACAGGAGCAATAAATTTTTGATTTGGTGGATAATTCCGCGTGTACCTCCAATCCAATTACCGCTTCGTAATTCATCCTTTCACCTCAAATCGTAAGTTTACACGTTTAAATTTGGCCTTAAATTATGAAATTCTGTATTCTGTTCAAAGGTATAAGCCGTTTTAATAATGGTTTGTTCATCAAATCTCTTGCCAAGGAGCTGAAGTCCAATAGGTAAGGAGTTGTTATCAAGTCCACAGGGTATTGACATGGCAGGAAGGCCTGCGATATTTACAGGGACAGTGAATATATCTTCCATATACATTTGAATAGGATCGTTTATTTTTTCACCTATTTTATAAGCAGTAGTTGGCGATACTGGGCCAATAATGATATCGCATTGTTCAAAAGCTTTGTTAAACTCTCGGGTAATAATTGCTCTTGCTTTAAGGGCTTTCTTGTAATATGCGTCATAGTATCCGGAGCTTAGTACATAGGTTCCCAAAAGTATGCGTCGTTTTACTTCAGTACCAAATCCTTCACTTCTGGTGCGCTTACAAAAATCCAATATATCTTTGGGATTTGAAGCCCTATAACCAAATTTAACTCCGTCATATCTAGCCAGGTTGGAGCTAGCCTCTGCAAGAGCGATTATATAATATGTGGGGACTACATACTCCATAACTGGTATGGAGATTTCCACGCATTCTGCTCCCAAATCAGTAAATACCTTAACGGCGTTGAGTATAGCATCCCTTATGTTCTTTTCCACGCTATCATCAATGAATTCACGGGGTAAGCCTATTTTCATACCCTTAACATCATTTATTAATGCCTTTGTGTAGTCGGGGTGTATCCTTCTTGAAGAAGTTAAATCCATCGGATCATGGCCTGCTATAGCATTCAATACTAGTGCACAGTCTGTTACGGTTTTGGTTAAAGGTCCGATCTGGTCTAAAGAGGATGCATAGGATACAAGGCCAAATCTGGAAATTAAACCATAAGTGGGCTTTAAACCTACACAGCCGCAGAATGAAGCTGGCTGCCTTATGGAGCCCCCAGTATCTGAACCCAAGGAATATATGGCTTCCCCTGCAACAACCGCTGCCGCTGAACCACCACTTGATCCTCCAGGTACCCTTTCCGTATCCCAAGGGTTTCTGGTCTTTTTAAAGTAAGAACTTTCAGTGGAGCTGCCCATGGCATACTCGTCCATGTTGAGTTTACCTAGGAGCACTGATCCGCTATTATATAGTTTTTTTACTACATGGGCATTATATGGTGGAACGAAATTACTCAACATTTTAGAACCGCAAGAGGTGAGTATACCTTCGGTACAGATGTTGTCTTTAATGCCCATAGGAATTCCCGTTAATGGGGAAGTTAAAATACCCTTATCTAACATTTTCTGAACCTTAGCTGCTTGCTCCATAGCTTGGTCTTCAACTATGCTTATGTAACATCCAAGCTCGGAATCGAGTTTTTCTATTCTGCCTAGCATGTGTTGGGTAAGTTCCAAAATGCTGATTTCCTTTTTAGATATAAGACTGCTTAATTCACTTATAGTATATTCATGAAGCTGCACCAGATCCCCCTCCGTTCTTATATTAGAAGACTTATTCTACTACTTTTGGCACCCTGAAATATTCCAAATCATTTTCTTCGGAATGAAGGAGTTGCTTCCTAGGGTAGGATTCCTTGACAATATCATCCCGTAAACTGCTTTCTACTTCATCCTCATCCATAAAGAAAAACTCCATGGCATCAACATCCGATGTGTCAAGTTCTTTCAATTTATCGAAATATGAGATGACCTGACCTATTTCAATCACCATGTTATCTTGTTCTTCATTACTCAGTTGTAACATCGCCAGTTTGGCGATATAATCAATGATCTCTTTTGTTATGGCCACATAAACCACCTCCAAACACGGAAATTATATTCCATCCAAATAATACCTTACCCCAAAATTTCATAAGACAAAATTAAATTTCCCATTTTTTAGACAGTAAATTATAGCATGATCTTTTAAGCTTATAAAGTAACATAATTAAATGTTTACGGTTTACATATATGTATAACCTATCCTTATATAGTTTGTAACTTGCCTAATTTTTTTCAAAAAAATTGAAAAAAATATATTAAATAACAGTTTTTTGTGTTATTCTTTTTTCCGTAGAAAAAAGGGAAGTTTAAAAGCTAAATCCCTGATGTTGAAAATGAACCTCCGGAAAGAGTGGAGGCGATTATTTTTACTTTTTAATTTACTAGATTGTAGAGAAGAGAAAGATGCTTACCCTGTCCAGGTTAAAGAGTATCTTGGAACTGGGATGCCTGGGAAGAAATAATTAGAGTGAAAGGAGTTTTGTCAGTGAAAAACCAACTAGTGTTGATTCTTGACTTTGGAGGACAATACAATCAACTGATTGCAAGGCGGGTTAGGGAAGCAAAAGTCTATTGCGAAATACTCCCATATAATACTTCCATTGGCAGAATAAAAAGTTTAAATCCCAAGGGGATTATATTAACAGGGGGTCCTGCATCGGTTAATGAAGAAGATGCTCCTTCTTGTGATAAAGAATTGTTTGAACTGGGCATTCCAATTCTTGGAATATGCTATGGAATGCAGCTTATGAGTGTTATGTTGGGTGGGGAGGTAGCCGAGGCTCGGCAGAGAGAGTATGGCAAAACCGAAATAAGATTGGATAGCTCCAGCATTCTTTTCCATGGTATTGAGCATGAAACCTTTACTTGGATGAGTCATACCTATTATGTAAGCAAGGTGCCAAAGGGGTTTAGAGTAACGGCCAATTCCAATAATTGTCCTGCAGTAGCAATGGAGGATGAGAAGAGAAGGCTTTATGGTGTCCAGTTTCATCCTGAAGTTGAGCATACTCCCGAAGGAAAAAATATTTTAAAAAATTTCCTGTATAAGATATGCGGCTGTTCGGGAGACTGGGAGATGTCATTCTTTATTGAAAAAATGGCTGATGAAATACGTCGCAGGGTAAAAGACAGCTCGGTTCTTTGTGCTTTGTCAGGAGGAGTTGATTCTTCTGTTGCTGCTCTACTACTGCATAAGGCAATAGGTGATAGGCTTACCTGCATCTTTGTAGATCATGGCCTGCTTAGAAAGGACGAGGGAGCTCAGGTAGAAAATATATTCAAAAATAGATTTAATATAAATTTTATAAAAGTAGACGCAGCTGACAGATTTATTGGCAGGCTTGCAGGGGTGACGGAACCTGAAAAGAAGAGGAAGATAATGGGTGAGGAGTTCATTCGGGTATTTGAAGAGCAGGCCAAAAAGCTGGGAAAGATTGATTATCTAGTCCAGGGGACTATATATCCAGATGTGGTTGAAAGCGGTGTGGGAGAATCTGCAGTAATCAAGACTCATCACAATGTGGGTGGATTGCCTGTCAATATAGAATTTAAAGGCATTATAGAACCCCTTAGAAATCTATTTAAGGATGAGGTAAGACAGGTAGGAAGGGAACTTAAAATACCGGAAGATCTAGTGTCAAGACAGCCCTTCCCTGGTCCAGGTTTAGCTGTCAGGATTATAGGCGAAGTTACAAAGGAAAAGCTGGATATTGTCAGGGAAGCAGACTATATATTCAGGGAGGAAATTGCAAAAGCAAATCTAGCCAAGGAATTAAGCCAGTATTTTGCTGTACTTACATCTCTTAAATCTGTAGGGGTCATGGGAGATGAAAGAACCTATGATCATGTAGTTGCCTTAAGAGCTGTAGTGACAACAGATTTCATGACGGCAAACTGGGCGAGAATACCATATGATGTACTGGAAAGAATATCTAGTAGAATTGTTAACGAGGTTAAAGGCGTAAACAGGATTGTATATGATATAACATCCAAGCCTCCGGCTACAATAGAGTGGGAATAGTGGGATTCTTTAATATCTATTGTGGGGAAGTATTTACAGCTTGTAGGTGTGCAAAACAAAAAGGAGGAATAAGAAATGTGTGGGATTATTGGATATATAGGTAATGAGCAAGCTTTGCCCATACTAATTGAGGGCTTAAAAAAACTAGAATATAGAGGTTATGATTCTGCCGGTGTGGCTGTCCATAATGGTCTGCATATTAATATTAACAAAGCAAAAGGCCGGTTGGCTGTATTAGAGGAAAGGGTTGAAGGCAACCATTTAATAGGGACATTAGGAATAGGACACACTAGATGGGCCACCCATGGTGAGCCGTCTGACATTAATTCTCATCCTCATACAAATCAATCGGAGGATATTGCAGTAGTGCATAATGGAATCATAGAAAACTATATGAAGATTAAGAGCTGGCTTCAGAGAGAGGGCTATGTCTTTGTATCGGATACGGATACCGAAGTGGTGGCTCATTTGATTAATTATTACTATAAAGGTAATCTTGTCGAGGCAGTTAGAAACACGCTAGAAAGGATCGAAGGTTCCTACGCACTGGCAGTGATAGCCAAGGGGCATCCTGAGTGCATGGTAGTAGCTAGGAAGGATAGTCCGCTGGTTATAGGCTTGGGGGAAGGGGAAAACTTCATTGCCTCAGATATACCTGCTATATTGAAATATACTAGGAAGGTATATTTTTTGGATGATAAGGAGATAGCTCTAATCTCTAGAGATCGTGTGAACATCATTAATCAGTATGGTGAAAAGGTTAAAAAGGAAGTATTTGAGGTGACATGGGATGTGGAAGCTGCCGAAAAAGGTGGATATCAGCATTTCATGTTAAAAGAAATACATGAACAACCCAAGGCTTTAAGGGATACCTTGACCTCCCGGATCAAAGTTGGCAGGATAGAGCTTGACGATATTAATATCACCAGGTCTCAGCTTGAAAAAGCAGGTAAAATTGTAATCGTAGCATGTGGGACAGCATATCACGCAGGTATTGTAGGTAAGTATGTAATAGAAAAATTAGTGAGAATACCAGTGGAAGTGGAGATAGCTTCCGAGTTTAGATACAAGGACCCCTTAATAAATGAGAACAATATCATAATTGTAATAAGCCAATCGGGAGAAACAGCTGACACCTTGGCTGCAATGAGAATGTGTAAAACGATAGGTGCTAAGATTGTTGCTATTACCAATGTTGTAGGCAGTACTTTATCAAGGGAAGCTGATCATGTTCTTTATACTTGGGCAGGACCGGAGATTGCCGTAGCTTCTACTAAAGCTTATATTACTCAATTATTATGCTTATCCATGATGGCTCTAGATTTTGCTGACAAGATGGGCAAAATTTCTAGAGAAGAATATAGGCAGATGATTGAGGAAATGCAAAGACTCCCCCAGTTGGCACAAAATCTTCTTGATAACAAAGAGATTATTCAAAGATGTGCCGATGAGACATTTAATGCTAACAGCATATTCTATATAGGTAGGGGGTTGGATTATGCAGTAGCCCTGGAAGGTTCCCTAAAGTTAAAGGAGATCTCCTATATCCATTCGGAAGCCTATGCGGCAGGAGAGCTAAAACATGGCACAATCGCTTTGATAGAGGAAGGTACACCTATAGTTGCGTTGGCAACACAAAAGAATCTTTTTGAAAAAACTCTGAGCAATATTAAAGAAGTAAAGGCCAGAGGGGCATTTGTAATAGCTGTAGCTATCGAAGGCGATACTGTGATAGAGAAGGAAGTTGACAGGGTAATATTCATACCCAGTACACATAATATGCTAGCTCCTATTCTAATGGTGATACCCCTTCAGCTATATGCCTATTATGTAGCTGTGGCCAAAGGCTGTGATGTTGATAAACCGAGGAATCTGGCCAAGAGTGTTACTGTGGAATAATAATATACTGAGAAAAAATAAGGTGCTGGAACTTTGTAAGTAATGCTTACAAAGTTCCAGCACCTTATTTTTTATTCTTCAAATATACCTATAAGTAAGACTTATCTTTAATATCACAATTGTTAATTTTACGGCTGTGTTTTTTCCCCTTATAATATGAGAG
>JAAZJU010000010.1 GCA_012800195.1 Clostridia bacterium | reverse complement strand
TAATTGGAATAATCTTAGGGAAAAGAGCCCCGTGGGCTTTTTTCCCAGCCCTCTTGCTACAGGCTTTATTATTTAAACATGGGGGTCTAACCTCCCTGGGAGCCAATACGGTGATGTTATCGGTACCAGCCTATTTATCATATTTAATGTATAACAAACTACCTATCAGAAAACCTGTTATCAGAGGTGGTATAGTAGGGGCAGTATCGGTCATGATGACGGTATGTATCTTGATTGTTTTACTGGCTTTAACCGATGCGAGATTTGCCAGTGGAGATTTTTCAGTGGCCCAAATTGCCGTAGTGGGACATATTCCAGTTATGATTGCCGAAGCTTTTGTTACTGGATTTGCAGTTCAATTTCTGGAGAAAAATAAGAAAAGCTGGGTACTTAGTTAAAGGATTTAGAAAGGGTGCTTGTATGAACATAAAGTTAAAAGAAAATATTATATTTGGAATATTGTGTATATTTTTATTGATACCTAGTGTTGTCTATGCCCATGGGATGCTTCTCACTTTAGAGGAACCGGGAGTTCTCAAGGTTGAATATGATGGAGGGGGTTTTTCACCCAGAACAGAAGTAACCATTTTTGATAAAGATGGCAATGAGTTAGGGAAGGGGCTTGTAGATGAAGAAGGAAGGTTTCATTTTGACCCTAGCTTAGAAGTTTATACTGCTATAGCCGATGACGGCATGGGGCACCGGGCAGAATATAAAGAAGGTGTGGAACAAAAAAGCATACCCAAACTTCCAGTTATTATAGGAGTATTTGCTGTAATAGGTATTATTTCTGTGATATTTAATAAAAGAGCTAAGCAAAAAGAACAGCAACAAATTTAATAGCTTAGCTAATCTCTTATGAGAAATTTAATGAAAATGACTTTCTGTAGAATAAAATTTCTACTTTCTTCCTTGAAATGCCCTCTTGAAGAAGAGGGCATCTTTTTTTCTTTTAGTGAGTTGTTAAGTCTTTATGAATATGTAAATGGCTATGGCTACCAAAGATATATTTAAAGTGCGAATGACTATGGTGGTGATCATCATGGCTATGTTCATGCTTATGAATTAGCGGAAGACTAAACTTACGCTCCTCGGTAGAGGCGAGATACATACCTAGAATCATAATAAATAAGGCAATTAGAAAAGTTGTGGTAGGTAGCTCTCTAAAAATCATTAAGGATAAACCTACTCCAATAAATGGTGCTATGGCATAATAGGCACTGGTTTTTGCAGCTCCTAGATATCTTTGGGCATAAATATAAAAATAGATACTTAAGCCATAGGAAAAGAAACCCAGTAATAAAGCTATAGCCACATAGGCCAGATTGCTAGCATTTTCCTTTAAGACTAAGGCAACTAATAGGGAACCTACTCCTGATCCTAAGCCTTTGATTACTACAATTTCTAAAGGATCCTTAATGGACAATTTTCTAGTACAGTTGTTTTCTAAGCCCCAGCAGATACAGGCTAATAAAACAAAAATCGAGCCCAGGGAAAAAGAAAAACTGCTTACATC
>JAAZJU010000114.1 GCA_012800195.1 Clostridia bacterium | reverse complement strand
TGCCGCTGAAATAAATTAGTTAAAGGGAGGATAATTTTAATGAATGTTAATGAGCGTTCTCTGAAACTTCATGAAGAAAACAAAGGGAAAATTAGTGTAGTTTCTAAGGTGCCTGTTAAAAACGCTGATGATTTAACTGTGGCCTATACTCCAGGGGTTGCAGAACCCTGCCGCAAGATTGATGCCAACAAGGATGATGTTTATAAATATACTGCTAAAGGCAATTTAGTAGCAGTGGTCTCTGATGGTTCTGCTGTTTTAGGTTTAGGTAATATTGGTCCTGAGGCAGCTATGCCTGTAATGGAAGGGAAATCTATTCTTTTTAAATCTTTTGCTGATGTAGATGCCTTCCCCATTTGCTTAGACACTCAAGATACTGAAGAAATAATTAAAACTGTAAAATATCTTGCTCCTACTTTTGGTGGTATTAACCTTGAAGATATCAGTGCACCCAGATGCTTTGAGATTGAAGAAAGATTAAAACAAGAACTGGATATTCCAGTATTCCATGATGACCAACATGGTACTGCCGTCTGCGTCTTAGCAGCATTATATAATGCTGTCAAGGTTGTTGATAAAAAGTTGGAAGACTTAAAAATTGTAGTTAACGGCGGTGGTGCTGCTGGTATAGCTATTAGTAAAATACTTCTAGCCGCTGGAGTTACTAAGCTCTACATTGTTGATAAAAATGGTCTTCTTAACCCAGATGATCCTGAAACAATGCTTAACTGGGCTCATGAAGAAATGGCTAAGGTTACCAACCCTGATAAACAATCCGGTACTTTAGCAGATGCTTTAAAAGGTGCTGATGCTTTTATTGGTGTATCTCGTCCCGGACTTGTTACTAAGGAAATGGTTAGCACCATGAATAAGGACGCTATTGTCTTTGCTATGGCTAACCCTACCCCTGAAATTTTACCAGATGAAGCCTTAGCAGGCGGGGCAAGAATAGTTGGTACTGGCCGTTCCGACTTCCCCAACCAAGTTAATAATGTTATTGCTTTCCCAGGTATTTTCAGAGGGGCTTTAGATGTAAGAGCTAAAGTTATTAACGAGGAAATGAAGTTAGCTGCAGCAAGAGCTATTGCTGATAATGTACCTGCAGAAGAATTAAGCGAGAAGAAAATTATTCCTCCTTCCTTCGATCCTACTGTAGCTAAAGCTGTTGCTGATGCTGTAGCTAAAGCAGCCAGGGAAACTGGAGTTAATAGAGTCTAACTTACCGTGAGCGTGTAATTAACTAATAAAATTGCCTGTTAGATACATCTAACAGGCAATTTCTTTTTGTCCTAAGTTATCGAGAGTAATTATAAAAATGTATACTTGCGTTCACTAGACTCCAAATCGGAATATTCTAAGCTCATTTCGGATAAAAGCTAACCGTGTTCAATGGGTCGTCCATGACCCAATTCACACTTGCGCAAACATCCTGTTTGCTCATTAGCCTTTTATTACCTCAGTTTCGCTAAGAATATTTAGCCGATTTTCCGTATGCTCACTTCAGTATACATTTTAATTATTCTCGCTCACTCGCCCACTATCATGCAAACTAGCTCATAAAGTAAAAAAACGTGCTCGCGTGCCCGCGTATCCACGCGCCCACTAACATAAAGAATATCTTATAAGTTATGAATATGGCTTCTGCTTCTTTCCCTCCGAGGTCTACCTTGAAGGATATAGAATAATAATTGAGCTACCCCTAGGGCCAGAATACTTTGGCTGGTTAAAGATAATACCAGATTATCTAAACCAGAAAGTCCTGTTACTAATACCCCTCCCAAGGCTGTTAATGATAAACCACTTCTTAAGCCCCTAGGTTTTCTTTCTTTCTTCTCAACCTCAGGATAGATACCCTTTTCAACCATTAAAGACCTTAGCTGATAATCTTTGATTACCGCTATCATAGCAATGATAACTCCTCCAGAAACGGCAATAAAGGGAATAAGTAAAAATAAAATTTCATAGGAATAATCTAATAACATAATAACACCCTTTCTTTGGTTATTATGTATATTATTAACAATATTTCTTTTCTTTATTCTACTCTATAAAAAAGCCCTTCCAGTAGGAAAGGCCTTAAATATTATTCTTCAATTTTAACATCAAATTCTATTTTGCCTGCTACTCCAGCAGCCATATTCTGACGCCAAGGTCTTATTTCTAAAGCATCTCTAAAGGCCATACCCAATGCTCGGAAAATACTTTCCCACTGATGGTGGCCATGGTTATCTCTAGCTTTTAATAAATCTATATGGAGTGTTGCCTGGGCTCCTTGGACAAAGCCTTCCAAGAAAGAAACTAAATCCTCAGAATTCAGGCCCTCAGTGCTTTCAGGAACCAGAATATTATTAAAATTTAAATCTAAATACGCTCTACTTTCACAACTAAGGACTACTCTAGCTAGAGCTTCATCAATAGTTGCTAAAGCAAAACCATAGGCCTTAGCTCCGGCTTCTTGCTTTTTCTCCATTAATTCCCGAAAGGCTCTTCCGAAGGCCAAACCAACATCTTCACAAACCAGATGGTTGAGGAAAAAATGATCCATTTCTACTTCTACTCCGATATTCAATTCACTACGCCAAGCGATTTGCTCCAACATATGATTAAAAAAGGTTAAGCTTGTTTTTAGTTTGTATTTACATTCTAAATCTCTTGGTCCATCTTCTAAGTAGACTTTAATAAAAGATTCTCTAGTCTTGCGTTCAACTGTTACCTTCATATTTTATCTCCCCTCCCGATCTTCTATAGCTAATCTATGGGTTTCAAAACCTTCTTCCTTAGCAAATCGTGCCGCTTTATC
>JAAZJU010000009.1 GCA_012800195.1 Clostridia bacterium | reverse complement strand
TAGTTATGCCAACAATAAAAAAATTGCTGAACAACATAGATTTAATAAAGACCTCGAATAATTTGCTGGAAAATGAAGATGTTGGCGGTATACAATATGACTCCCGTCAGGTTACTTCAGGGGACCTGTTTGTGGCTATCAAAGGTTTCAAAACGGATGGACATTTGTATATCCCCCAGGCTGTGGCAAATAAAGCCTTGGCAGTAGTAATTGATGATCCTGCCTATTGTTCTGGGGATTATCCTTGGATTTTGGTGAAGGACACTAGAAAGGCATTAGCCCTTTTAAGTGCGACCTTTTATAATAACCCTTCAGAGAAGTTTCTCTTGATTGGCGTAACAGGTACCAATGGCAAAACTACCACCACAAATTTAATTGCTAAAATTTTTGAAGATCAGGGTCATAAAGTAGGGCTAATTGGCACCATTCATAATAGGATTGGCGATAAAATAATACCAGTAGAACGCACTACGCCAGAATCTTTAGATTTACAGGCCCTATTTTCCCAAATGGTTCAGGAAAAGGTAACCTGTGTGGTAATGGAGGTAAGCTCCCATGCCTTAGACCTGCATCGGGTTTTGGGTAGCTATTTTGATATTGGTGTATTTACAAATTTAACCCCAGAACACCTTGACTATCATCAGACTATGGAGGATTATTATAAAGCCAAAGCTAAATTATTTACAGAATATTTACAGGGTGAAAATAAATTTGCCATAATAAATGCCGATGATCCCTGGGGTCAAAGGCTTCTTAAAGACAGTTCTTCATCAAAGCTAAGTTATGGGATTGATGAAAAAACAGATCTGCAAGGTTCTAAGTTAGTGATAACCAATAAAGGAGTAAAATATCAGGTTCAAGATTTATCTTTAGATTTGAAGCTGACTGGAAAATTCAATGTTTATAACTCCCTCGCAGCTCTAGGTGTAGCTAAGTGTATGAATATAAAGCTAACCGAGGCTATCCAAAGCTTAGAAAAAGTAGAAGGAATATCAGGACGTTTTCAGTTGGTGCCGGGAAACCAGGATTTTTCAATTATCGTGGATTATGCTCATACGGCTGATAGTTTAGTAAATATTTTAACTACAGCTAAGGAATTTGCTAAAAAAAGGATAATAACAGTTTTTGGCTGTGGCGGTGATCGGGATAGAACTAAAAGGCCTTTAATGGGTGAAGCCGCAGCTACCTATAGTGATTTTTGCTTTATTACATCCGATAACCCCCGTACCGAAGATCCTCAAGATATAATAGCCGATATCTTACCCGGAGTAGAAAAAATAGGTAAGGATAAATATAAAGTTATAATAGATAGAAAAGAGGCTATCAAGGAAGCCATCAATTTAGCAGAGAGAGATGATATAATAATCATTGCTGGTAAAGGCCATGAAACTTATCAAGAAATAAAGGAAAAAAAATATCCCTTTGATGATAAAGAAATCGCACAGGAAATTTTGAAGGAATTAGGATATTAGTGGGTAAGTGTGGCGGCTTTCGGGTTATCCCTTAGGTCAGTGGGTTAGTGTGTAAGCATTATGACTTAAAGGTCTAGCTAATTGGTCAGCATTTTGGCTTATAAGTCTAGCTGGTTAGTCGGCATTACGGCTTATATGTTTAGCTTATAGGTTAGCATGTAAGCAAGAGTGAAAATGTATACTTTTGTTCACTGGACTTCAAAGCGGAATATTCTAAGCTCGCTTCGGATAAAAGCTAACCGTGTTCAATGAGTCGTCCATGACTCAAATCACACTCTCGCAAACATCCTGTTTGCTCGTTAGCTTTTATTTCCTCAGCTTTGCTAAGAATATTTAGCTGCTTTTCCGTATGTTCACTTCAGTATAACATTTTAGCAGTAGACTGCAGCCAATCAGACTTCGTCGAACCTCGTCTTCTTGGGCAGTCCTTGCATGGGTACTACTAACTGCTTATTGCGTCGCTTCGCTCCTAATAAGCAGAGTAACTACCTCAACTGTTTCACTGTTATACTATTTCACTAGTCCACTAACACACTTACACACTGACCTGCAGGTTAGCTTATTAGACGTCACACTGTCCATGTAAAAGTAGCCCCAAAGCCGTCACACTGACCTGCAGAATAACCGGTAAGCCATCACACTGTTCTATAGAATATCCAGCAAGCTTATGGAGGTTAATATGCTTAATATTCCACTTATAGATTTAGCAAAATTTTTAGGAGTTAGGTATCAAGGGGAAGCTAATGTAGTCCCCCAAGGGGTGGCTATTGATAGTAGAAAGGTTCAGCCCGGCGACTTATTCTTTGCCCTACCTGGAGAAAAGGTGGATGGCCATGATTTTGTGGAAATGGCCTTTGAAAAGGGAGCCGTTGGGGCAGTAATTTCCGAGCTTTCTAATCTTAAAAATCTCAGACATGAGAATCTATTAATCTGTAAAGATACTTTAGATACCCTGCAAAAGCTTGCTAAATTGATTCGGGAAAATTGTAATATCCCTGTGATTGCTATTACTGGTAGTACTGGTAAAACTACCACTAAAGATTTAATAGCTAGTATTTTAGAACAAAAGTTTAAAATAATTAAAACTGAAGGCAATTATAATAATGAACTAGGTTTACCTTTGACATTATGTGGTTTGGATAAAAGTCATGAAGCTTTAGTATTGGAAATGGGTATGCGTGGATTAGGACAGATAGATTTTTTGTGTAAGTTGGCTCAACCCAATTATGGAGTAATTACTAATATTGGCTTTACCCATGCAGAAATTTTAGGTTCCCAAGAAAAAATTGCTGAAGCTAAGGCCGAACTCCTTAAGAATTTACCAGCCCAGGGTCTAGCTATTCTCAACTATCATGATAGGGAATTATTAGAACCTTTTTTAGATAATTGCCAAGGGGAGATTTTTTGGTTTGGTACAGAAAAACAGGCAGATTTTAGAATTAAAGAAATAGTAGAGCTAACTGAAAGTAAAACAGTTTTTATTTTGGCTTTTCAGGATGAAGAACATTTAGTAGAATTAAATATCCCCGGAGAACATAATATCTACAATGCTGTAGCTGCTATTGCTATCGCTTTAAACCTTGGTATGGAATGGTCCTTAATTAAAAAAGGGTTAGCAAATGCAGAATTAACCAAAATGCGTTTAGAAATTCAATCTAATCGGGATGGAGTTAAGGTAATTAACGATACCTATAACGCCAATCCCCAATCTATGGAAGCAGCCTTAAGGGTATTAAAGAAAGTTAAGGGACATAGAAAAATCGCCGTTTTAGGGGATATGTATGAATTAGGGATTTATGAAGAGGAAGGACATAAAAAAATAGGAACGATAGCCCATGATCTCGATGTTGATTTGTTAATTGCTGTTGGTAAGTTAGGTCAGCTGATAGGTTTAGGGGCCTTAGAAGCTGGTTTGGAAAAATCAAGGGTGTTAATTGTGGAAACCAATGCTCTAGCCATTAAGGCCTTGCAGAACATCATAGCCAAGGATGATGTGGTTTTAGTTAAAGGTAGTCGAGGGATGAAAATGGAGGAAATCGTTCAGGAATTAATGGGGTGAATGCATTTGAAAGATATACTATTAGCCTTGGCAATAAGTACATGGACATGTCTATTAATGGGGCCATTTTTAATTCCCGCCCTTAAGCGTTTTAAGTTTGGGCAAAGTATCCGTTCTGATGGGCCAGAAAGACATCTGCAAAAACAAGGAACACCCACAATGGGGGGAGTTATATTTTTTTTTAGTTTAACCTTAGGGACAATTTTTATCGCTAAGGCAAGTTTTGCAACTATTATTTTATTATTATTTACTTTAGGTTATGGACTTATAGGTTTTATTGATGACTTTATTAAGATAGTGCAAAGAAGATCTTTAGGCCTAAAAGCTAGGGATAAGATTTTGGGACAATTGATATTATCAGTATTATTAGCTGTAGTGGTAACAAATTATCTAGGAAGGGGTACAGAACTTGTTATACCTTTCTTGGGAACATCTATAGATCTTGGTTGGGCCTATATACCTTTTGTAATTTTTATGGCTATTGGTACTACTAATGCTGTCAACCTGACCGATGGCTTGGATGGTTTAGCGGCAGGAATAACTTTATTTGTAGCTTTAGGCTATGTTTTACTGGGTGTTCAGCAAAATCTTTATAGTGTGACCATCTTTAGTGCTGCCTTAGTGGGTAGTTGTCTAGGCTTTTTATTTTTTAATATTCACCCTGCACGAGTTTTTATGGGGGATACTGGCTCTTTGGCTTTAGGAGGGGCTATTGCAGCTTTGGCAATTATTACCCGCACAGAGCTATTTTTGCCTATTTTAGGAGGGGTTTATGTAATAGAAACTCTTTCCGTTATTATCCAGGTAATTTCTTTTCAACTCACTGGAAAAAGGGTTTTTCTTATGAGTCCCTTACATCATCACTTTGAATTAAAAGGCTGGTCAGAGCAGAAGGTAGTATTTACCTTTTGGATGGTTGCTGCTGTTTTTGTTGTTTTAGGACTTATGATTCATAATTATACTTTTTAATTGTGATGTTGGGGGGCAGGATAGAATGAAAATAAAAACTAGCACTTTTCTAGTGGTAGGGGCGGGGAAAAGCGGTATAGCATCGGCTGTATATCTTGCTAAGGAAGGGGCCCAAGTATATTTAACTGATATGAAACAAGCACAGGAAATGGTGACAGTAGATAAAGAAATAGAGAAACATGCAAATATAAAAACCATCTGGGGACAAAATCCAAAAATCGAAGATATTATGCCTGATACTATAATAGTAAGTCCAGGTGTGCCTTTAACTACTCCCCTTATTCAAGAAGGCTTTAAAAGGAATATTGAAGTTATCAGCGAACTAGAATTAGCTTACCGTGTAGCTAATTCTCCTTTTATCGCTGTTACTGGTACCAATGGGAAGACCACAACCACAGCCTTAATTGGCCAACTATTTCAAGATAACGATAGAAATGTATTGGTTGGTGGTAATATTGGTATACCTTTGATAGAAGAAGTAAGTAAATTTAACAATAATGATTTAATTGTGGCCGAGGTTAGTAGTTTCCAATTGGAAACCATTAAAAACTTTAAACCCCGGTTTGCTGTGATCTTAAATATCACCCCAGATCATTTAGATAGACATTTAACTTTAGAGAAATATAAGGAAGCTAAAGCAAATATCTTTAAAAATCAAGAAGTAGAGGACTTTTTAGTACTTAACTATGATGATCCATTAGTAAAAAATCTGGCTTTTGATGCAAAAAGTCAAGTGATATTTTTCAGTCGCAAGAATATTCTTGAAGAAGGGGTATATTTATCCCAAGGTCAAATAGTTATTAATATTGGGGAAGGTCCTGTACCTATTTGTGATCCCCAAGAGATATTTATCAAAGGGGCACATAATTTGGAAAATGCCATGGCAGCAATTGCCGTAGGTTATATGATGGGTCTAAAACCAGAAGAAATTAAAAAGACCTTAATAACCTTTAAAGGTGTGGCTCATCGTTTAGAATTTGTAACTGAAATAGATGGAATAAAATTCATTAATGATTCCAAGGGTACCAATCCTGATGCCAGTATTAAGGCTTTGGAAAGTTACACTGCACCGATTGTATTAATTGCAGGGGGCAAAAACAAAGGTAATGACTTTGGAGAATTTGCAGATGAGATTAAAAAACATGTAAAACACTTGGTATTAGTAGGCCAAGCGGCTCCTGAAATAGAGGCAGCAGTAGAGGATAAGGGATTTAAGAATTATTATCGGGTGACTACTTTCGCCGAAGCAGTACATAAGGCTTATGAATTAGCTGAGAAGGGTGATGTGGTGCTTTTGTCACCAGGTTGTGCTAGTTGGGATATGTTTGATAGCTTTGAGCAAAGAGGGGATTATTTTAAAGAGTTAGTATATGGCCTAAAGAATTAAGGGGGAGTAGCGTTGAAAAAGAAACAACCAGATATTGTTTTATTTTTAACTACACTACTTTTATTGGCCATTGGTATCATCATGGTCTTAAGCGCTAGCTCCTATGATGCTATGCTAAAGTATGATAATCCATATTATTTTCTCAATCGGCAATTAATATGGGCTCTTTTGGGTATTATTGCCATGTTTTTTGTGATGCAAATCGATTACTATAGGTTAAAGCCCTTTGTAGTGCCTGGCTTTATTGTGGCCATTATTTTATTAATTCTTGTTTTAATTCCAGGGATTGGGAGAAATGTTGGTGGTGCTACTCGTTGGATTGACTTGGGCTTTACTAGGTTTTCCCCTTCAGAAATTGTTAAAATAGCGGTGGTATTTTTCTTTGCTCGGATGATGAGTTTAGAACCAGAAAAAATAAAAACTATAAAAGGTTTCGGTTTTTGTATAGGAATTTTAGGTTTAATAGCTTTACTTTTAATGAAACAACCGGATTTAGGGACTACTGTAGCCATAGCAGGAACAGCTTTTTGTATGTTTATTGCTATGGGAGCGAGAATTTCTCATCTAGCCGGTTTAGTAGGCTTAGGTATTATGGGGATTGTGGCGTTAATACTTGATGAACCTTACCGATTAAAAAGAATTACGGGGTTTTTAAATTTATGGGAAACTGCCAGCGATGAAGGTTATCAAACAGTACAATCACTTTATGCTTTAGGCTCAGGGGGACTATTGGGAGTAGGCTTAGGGAATAGCCGACAAAAGTTTCTTTATCTTCCTGAAAGACATACAGACTTTATTTTTGCTATAATTAGTGAAGAATTGGGCTTTATTGGTGCATTTTTAGTCTTATCCCTCTTTTTCTTGTTTATTTGGAGGGGCTTTCGTATTGCACTACATGCTCCAGATACCTTCGGAGCCATGCTAGCTGTGGGCTTAACTAGTATTATTGCCGTGCAGTCAGTTATTAATATGGGAGTAGTAACAGGGTCCCTGCCTGTAACAGGGATTACCTTACCTTTTGTAAGTTATGGTGGCTCCTCTTTGTTGTTTTCCTTAATTGGAGTGGGGATACTGCTTAATATATCTAAGTTTTCAATGAAATGATTTTGGTAATGAGCTATTCAGTATGTCAGTGTGACGGCTTTGGGGCTACTTTACATGGACAGTGTGACGTCTAATAAGCTAACCTGCAGGTCAGTGTGTAAGTGTGTTAGTTTGCAAGATATTCTGCATGGCAGGGGCAGAATATCTTATCAGGAATTTTTATTTCTGTAGCACTGTAGAACTGAAGAACTGTAGAATTAGTTTTTCGCGCTCGCGCACTCGCGAAATAACGATCTTTAAAGCTAGACCTTTAATTAAAGGAGGTGCTATCTTATGCGGGTTCTTGTAACTGGTGGGGGTACTGGAGGCCATATTTATCCTGCTTTAGCAGTGGCTCAAAGTATCCTGAAAAAATACCCCTCTGGGGAAGTTTTATATATTGGTACCGATAAAGGTCTAGAGAATAAGATAGTACCTCAGGCGAATATTCCTTTTCAAACAATTGATGTAGAAGGTTTACAAAGAAAATTTTCTGTCAGGGGAATTAAAACAGTATTTAAAGCTTTGAAAGGTACAGGGGAAGCTTTAAAAATAGTTAAGAAATTTAGCCCCCAGGTAGTTATTGGAACTGGGGGCTATGTCTGTGGACCAGTTGTTTTGGCTGCAAGAATGCTAAAAATACCAACTATTATTCATGAACAAAATGCTTTACCGGGTATTACCAATAGAATGTTGGCTAGATTTGTAGATAAGATTTTAATTACTTTTCCAGAGTCAAGTAAACATTTTGCCAATAAAGAGAAAATCATTATAACTGGTTTGCCCATCAGGGAGGAGATTTTTGGGATTACGAAGGAAGAAGGCTATTTAAATTTTAACTTTAATCCTAAAAAGAAAACCTTGCTTGTTACTGGAGGCAGTCGAGGTGCCCAAAGTATTAACTGGGCAATGATTGAGGCCTATCCAGAATTAATTAAAAGAAAAGATTTACAAATAATTCATATTACAGGTCAGTTTGGTTATGAGGACATCATTAGTCGCCTGGAGGGGAAGGGAATAAATTTAGAAAAGTATGGAAACATTATTCTTAGACCTTACTTGCATCAAATGGAATATGCTTTAGCAATAGCGGATTTATATGTTGCTAGGGCTGGCGCTACATTTTTAGCTGAAGTTACTGCTAAAGGTATACCTGGAGTTTTAGTTCCTTATCCCTATGCCGCAGAAAATCATCAAGAATTTAATGCCAGAGCCTTAGTAGACCAAGAAGCTGCCATAATGATACTAGACAAGGATATGAATGGAACAAAATTATATACTGAAATTATAAACATGATTGATAATCCTCATAAACTAAAAGAGATGGGGAAAAATTCGAAAAAAGCAGGAAATACAGAGTCTTTAGCGAAAATAATCGAAGTTATAGAAGAATTGGCCAACTAAATATAAAACAATAATATTGGGACAAGCTTTTAAGAAGAAAGTAACAAAAAACAATGCATTTGCATATATAGTATTGAACTTATTCCCTTTATTATGTAATAACAGACTGGAAGGGGCTGGAGTTTTTGTCCACTTATAAATTATCAGAATGGATTCATTTTATAGGTATCGGTGGTACAGGGATGAGCGGTATAGCTAAGGTACTACTGGAATTAGGTTATAAGGTCTCCGGGTCAGATTTAAACAACTCGGAAATCACTAAACGTCTTGAACATAATGGAGCATTAGTTTTTCAAGGACATAGGGAAGAAAATATTAAAGAAAATATTGATGTGGTGGTCATATCTTCCGCCATACCCGATGATAATCCAGAAATAGTTAAAGCAAAAGCCTTAAATATTCCTATTATTCAAAGGGCAGAAATGTTAGCCAGGTTAATGAAGAAGCAAAAGGCAATTTGTGTGGCTGGAGCCCATGGTAAAACTACAACTACTTCAATGATTTCCTTAGTATTGGAGAGAAACAATCTTGACCCTACAGTTGTTGTGGGGGGAGAGTTAAATGATTTCGGTGGCAATGCCAAGTTGGGGAGAGGTGAATATCTTGTGGCAGAGGCCGATGAAAGTGATGGATCCTTTCTTAAACTCTTACCTTGGTCTACAGTTATCACTAATATAGAAAATGATCACTTAGATCACTATGGGTCTTTAGAAAATATTATAAGTTCCTTTCAAGATTTTGTAGCTTTAGGGAGTAAAGATGGATACTCCATTCTTTGCATTGATGACCCTAAGATAAAAAAACTTGTAGATAGGGTCCCAGGTAAGCTAATTACTTATGGTCTAGATAATGAAGCCGAATATAGAGCAGATAATCTAAAATTTACGGGTAACAAAACCAGTGCTGATATTTATCATGAGCAGGATTTTTTAGGAACCCTAAATTTAAATGTTCCTGGTCGTCATAATGTAGTTAATGCTTTAGCAGCAATTGCTATGGGTATAGAACTGGGATTAACTTTTGATGAGGTGAATAATGCTTTAGGAGCTTTTAACGGGGTACAAAGAAGATTTCAATTACTAGGTAAAGTTAATGGAATAGATGTTGTGGATGATTATGCCCATCATCCCACCGAAATTAAAGCTACTCTAAATGCTGCTCAAAAAGGTTATCAAGGCAGGGTGATTGCTGTCTTCCAACCTCATCGTTTTACTAGAACTTATTATTTGGCAGAGGAATTTGCCCAAAGCTTTAATGATGCCGATAAGGTTGTTTTAGCAGAAATTTATTCTGCGGGAGAAAAGCCAATAGAAGGAGTTTCTTCTCAGCTAATCCTAGATTCTATGCCTAAGGGAATAGATGTAAGGTACATAAAGGATAGAGAGGATATAATCAATTATCTAGAAAAAACAGTGGAACCTGGTGACATTGTTTTAACTCTGGGAGCTGGGAATGTATGGTCCATAGGTGTTGACCTTGTGGAACGCCTAAAAAAACAAAATAGTAGAGCAACCCTTTAGGTAGGAGGTTACTTAAGATGGTAGTTCATTTAAGGGACCAACTTCAAACCTTAATCAAGGGGAAAATTAGTGCCTATGAACCAATGAGCCGGCATACCACCTGGCGGATAGGGGGGCCGGCTGATCTATTCCTACAGCCAGAGGATTGGAAAGATATTGAGAAAGCCCTGAATTTTGCCAATGACCAGGAAATCCCTGTGACTATAATTGGAGGTGGTTCCAATCTCTTAATAGACGATAAGGGAATAAGGGGGTTAGTCATTAAAACCACTGGTCTTAATAAACTAGAGTTTTTTAATGACAAAGTCAAAGTTGGAGCTGGAATGGGTTTACCCTTATTAGCCATTAAGAGTGGTCAAAATGGCCTCACTGGATTAGAATTTGCTGCTAGTATTCCTGGTACTGTAGGTGGAGCAGTTCTTATGAATGCTGGGGCTCATGGGGGCGCCATGGAACAGATTGTGGAGCAAGTAACGGTAATGGATAGGTTAGGGAAGATCCATACTTTTAAGAAAGAGGAGTTGGATTTTAAATATAGATCCAGTAAGTTAAAAGGATTACCTTATATTGTTCTCGAGGTTTTGATTAAACTTTCTTGGGGAGAAAGGGAAGATATTTTAAAGAAAATAAGCAGTCATAAAATGTTTAGAAATGAAAGGCAACCTCTAAAATATCCTAACGCCGGAAGTGTCTTTAAGAATCCTCCTGGGGATTCGGCAGGTAGATTAATAGAACAGGTGGGAGCAAAGGGTTGGCAGGTTGGCAAAGCCCAGGTTTCAGAGCAGCATGCTAATTTCATCGTAAATTTAGGGGGGGCAACCAGTAAGGATATTCTAAACTTAATGGATTTAATTCAAAAAGCAGTAAAAAAAGAATATGGAGTAACATTAGAACCGGAAATCATATTCTTGGGGGGATGATTATGGAGAAATTTATTATCACCGGAGGAAACCCTCTGTCAGGATCAGTAAGAATTAGTGGTTCGAAAAACGCTGTATTACCCATTTTAGCAGCTTCTTTGCTTTCCAGTGGTGTTTCTATCATACACGATGTGCCAAAGCTTTTAGATGTCCAGGTAATGAAAGAGGTATTAGAATTTTTAGGCTGTCAGGTTCAATGGAGTGGCTCTGTAATGACTGTAGATGGAGCTCAGGTGGATTCCATAGAAATTAATGATATGTTAATGCGCAAGATGAGGGCTTCTAATTTAGTAATGGGACCACTTTTATCCCGGTTTGGGAAAGTGAGAATTAGTTACCCTGGGGGCTGTGCCATTGGCTCCCGACCAATGGATTTGCATCTAAAAGGTCTTATTCAAATGGGAGCAGTTATCGAAGAAAAATTTGGTTTTATTGATGCTCGGGCGAAGAATGGTAGATTAAATGGTGCAGAAATATGTCTTGATTTTCCCAGTGTTGGGGCCACAGAAAACTTAATGATGGCAGCAACCCTAGCTAAAGGTCGCACAACTATTTCCAATAGTGCAAAAGAGCCAGAAATTTATGATTTGCAATGCTTTTTAAACAGTATGGGGGCCAAAATAAGTGGAGCAGGTACAGATTTAATTACCATTGAAGGGGTAGATGACTTAGCTTCTACCGAATATACGGTTATTCCTGATAGAATTGAAGCTGGTACATTTCTGATTGCTGGAGCAATAACTAAAAGTGAAATAAAAGTTGAAAATGTTAGGGTAAAGCACTTGGATAGTTTGATGTTTAAATTACGGGAAATGGGTCTTTCCCTTGAAGAAGTAGAAAATGGAGTAATCATAAATGGAAAGGAAAATTTAAAACCTGTTGATATTAAAACAATGCCCTACCCAGGCTTTCCCACTGATCTCCAACCCCAGATGATGGCCTTACTTACCCTTGCTAATGGAACCAGCATTGTTAGTGAAAATATATTTGAAAATAGGTTTAAGCATGTAGATGAACTTAGACGCATGGGCGCAAATATTAAGGCCGAAGGGAAATTGGCTATTATCAAAGGAGTTAAAGGTTTAAGTGGTGCCTATGTTAATACTACTGACCTTAGGGCTGGAGCAGCCTTAGTTTTAACTGGCCTTGCCGCTCAAGGTGCAACAGTAGTGGATGAAATTTATCATATTGATAGAGGTTATGAAAACTTTGAACAAAAACTAAAAAAATTGGGAGCTAAGATTATTAGAGTTACTACTTCCTAAATAAATACAATAAGACGCAAAAATTGTTTTTGCGTTTTATCTCAGCGGAACCTTGGACAAGCGATTATAGCTTTTGCTATAATTGATAACAAGGGTTTTTTTATTTTTAGTGGAGTTACTAGCAATAAAGGAGATTTTTATGGAGCCCACAAATATTAATGAATATCGTAAAGTGAGGAAAAAAACAAGAAAATATAAATTACCCACCTATTTTATTTATTTTCTTTTAATCATAGTGGGTGTTTATTTTTTTCTTCATTCTCCCTTCTTTAATATTAAAAATATAGAGATTATGGGTAATAACAATTTAGAAGAGGCTAAGATTTTAGATTTATGCCAAATAAATTCTGAACAAAATTTAATTTTCCTTAATAATCGGAAGATTGTCGAAAGTATTTTAGTTAACCCTATGGTTAAAAATGTGGAGCTTAAAAAAAAGCTTCCCAATACTTTAGAAATAACAATTACTGAGAGAGTGCCAGTGGCTCTTTTGGTTTGCCCTGATGGTTTTATTCAAGTTAGTGAGGATGGTTATTTCCTGGCTTTATTAAAGAATATTGGTCACTATGCTATTCCTGTTGTTAATGGAATAAGCATGGATTATTTACCGGGCCCAGGGCAAAAAATAAAAAATGATACTTTGCTTACAGTGTTAGAAATTATTAAACAAAGTGATCCAAATACCTTAAAATATATAGCTGAAATAAATATGGCTGAAGACTCTAATATCTTAGCATATACCACCCTTGGGATAGAAATAAAATTAGGGGATTTAGAAAGGCTAGAGGAAAAGCTATATAATCTCGATCTCATACTATTGGAGTTAATCAATAAAACCATCGAAAGTGAATCCATCGAGTATATAGATTTAAGATTTGCCGGACCACCAATTGTTAAGAAAAAAATATAATTAAAAAGAGGGAAATTTCATTGGCACGTGGAATAAACATAGATGAGCAAATAAGATATTTTATATCGAATACAAAAAATTCTTAAAGTTTGTTTTTTGATAGGTTCAACTAAAATCAGTAGGAACAAGGTGAACCCATACTGATAAAGTTTCACTACATAGAAGGTGGGGAGAAAGGGGTTGTTAATACTTAATGCTAGAATTTGATGTTGATACCCAGCAATTTGCCAAAATAAAAGTTATTGGTGTCGGTGGTGGTGGAAGTAATGCGGTGAATCGAATGATTCTTGCTGGACTTAAAGGTGTAGAATTTAT
>JAAZJU010000113.1 GCA_012800195.1 Clostridia bacterium | reverse complement strand
TCTATGTCTTCCATTAACTTGTCATATACTAAAGCTAAATTATTATAAGACATTTATTCACCCACAATACCGATACTAGCAAGATCTACTTTAGGAGCGTCACCCCAGAATCTTTCCAAATTATAAAATTCTCTCTCTTCAGGCATAAACACATGGACTACAATATGACCATAGTCTAATAAAACCCATCTTCCTTGAGAGAAACCTTCTCTGCGCAATATTCTTAGATTTTGTTTTTCCTCTACCTTCTCCTCAATTTCATCAGCTATAGCCTTGGTTTGAGTGGATGTATTACCTGAACAAATAACAAAATAATCTGCAATTGAGGATTTTTCTTTTATTTTAAGCACAACTAGATTATCAGCCTTTTTTTCTAAGGCAGCATTTATTATTTCTACTAATAAATTTTTATCCTCCAAACTTTTTACCTCCTATTTAGTTCGTAGTTGTTGGTTAATTTATTATATCTAAAAGCCAATTTCTTGCGTCAATACTTAAGCTATGAATGGGTTGGTTTTGTTCAATCACATGGACTAGAGTATAATTAATACCTGTCAGCACTCCTTTATATAGGTCCTGATAAGCCAATTTTCTTATAGTTTCAATGCCTGTGAGTCTACGATTTGGTTCAATTAAATCTGCAATATAAATGATTAGGCCTAGTTTACCTAAGTTAGGTTTGCCAGTGGTATGATATCTAACGGCTTCTAATACTTCCCTATTTTTTATACCCAATTCTTTTTCTAGTAAATAAGCACCCACTGGGCCATGGAGTAAGAACGGGTTTTTCTTTTCTATTTCATCCGTTATTAGTTTGTTGTTTTCAGCTATTTTTATTAAATTTTCACAGCTGATATTCTTGCCATAATCATGCAAAATACCTGACAAATAGGCAAGCTCAGGATCAACTTCATTCTTAATTGCTAATTCTTGGGCAGTTTCGGCTACTCCTAAAGAGTGTAGAAACCTTTTATTATCTAATTTTTCTTTTAATAAGGTAATATATTTATCCATAGTAATTATTCCATTATTGTTTTTTATTTGTAGAGTTTATATTTGTAGATATACTGTTCTACTGCCTCGGGTAACAGATATTTAATAGATTTATTTTCCCGCACCCTTCTCCTGATATCTGTAGAGGAGATAGCCATAGCAGGAACCTCCAGGTTGACAATTCTTTCTAAATATTCGTGAGGTAAGGCCTTTAACTCTTCCTTTTTTAAATCTGCTAAATCATAGCCTGGTCGGGTAGCAGCAACAAAATAACACATATCCAGTATCTCGTCTACCCGATGCCAAGTCAAAATTTCCTTAATAGCATCAGCGCCAGTTATAAAATAAAGGTCATTATGGGGAAAAAGCTTTTTGAAGAATTTTACAGTATCATAAGCATAGGATTTCCCTGGCCTAGTAATTTCTACCCTTGACCCTTCAAAACTAGGATTGGTACAGATTGATAAAATTGTCATTAAATATCTATGTTCAGGATTAGTAACCTCTTGTAATACTTTATGGGGAGGGTGCCCAGAAGGTACAAAATATACCTTTTCTAAATTAAATTCAGTGCGAGCAGCCTCTGCAGTTACTAAATGTCCATAATGAATGGGATCAAAGGTGCCACCCATTATACCTATGGGTTGATACTCCATACTTTCACCCCACTAACCTATTTTCTTATTTGACCATCACCCATAATAATATATTTATAACTAGTTAATTCCTTTAAGCCCATAGGTCCTCTAGCATGGAGCTTCTGAGTGCTAATGCCCATTTCTGCTCCAAAGCCAAATTGAAAACCATCAGTAAACCGAGTAGATGCATTCACAAAAACAGCTGCTGCATCTACAGCCTGCAGAAACATCCGTGATTTTTTGTAGTCTTGGGTCACAATAGCCTCGGAATGGCCAGTACCATATTGATGGATATGTTCTAAAGCTTCCTCCAAATTCTGTACCACTTTAACTGCTAAAATTAAATCTGCAAACTCAGTTTGATAATCTTCCTCAGTAGCGGCCTTTATCCCCGCAAGAATGCTTTGGGTTTTTTCACAGCCTCTTAGTTCAACTCCTAAAGCCTGCAAAGCTGGACCGGCTAGTGGTAAAAACTTATCAGCAATAGCTTCATGAACTAGTAAGGTTTCTGCAGCATTACAGACCCCGGGTCTTTGGGTTTTAGCGTTAATAATTATATTTTTAGCCATTTCTAAATCGGCATCACTCTCTATATAGACATGACAGTTACCTACCCCAGTTTCGATAACTGGTACGGTTGCATTTTCTACCACATTTTTAATAAGTCCTGCTCCCCCTCTGGGAATCAGTACATCTAGATATTGATTTAATTTAAGCATTTGGTTGGCCACTTCTCTACTGGTATCCTCAATTAATTGAATGGAACCTTGGGGTATACCAACACCTTCGACACTACTGTTTAAGATTTCTACGATTTTTTTATTGGAGTTGATAGCATCGGAACTTCCTCTTAAGATAACGGCGTTCCCTGCCTTTAAACATAATCCAGCAGCATCTGCAGTAACATTAGGCCGTGCTTCATAAATGATGCCTATAACCCCTAAAGGAACCCGGACTTTTCCAACTTGAAAGCCGGGGGCAGTTTTCCACATAGACTCTACTTCACCCACAGGGTCAGTTAATTGAATAATAGCTCTTAACCCTTGAGCCATATCTTTAACTCTAGCTTCGGTTAATAAAAGTCTATCTAAAAAAGCTTTAGATAAGCCTTTATCACGAGCCTTCTCCATATCCTTTTGGTTAGACAATAAAATATCCTGAATATTATCCTCTAAACCTTGGGCCATCATCTCCAGAGCTTTATCTTTTACTTGACTATTCATTAAACCCAATTGATAAGCTGCTTTTTTCGCTAACTGCCCTTTTATTTTTAACTCTTCACTAATCATTTTTTTCACTCCTTACAGGTGAATAGCTAAATTATCTCTGTGGACTACCTCATCATAATCCTTGTGCCCTAATATTTTTTGAATATCCTTACATTGTTGTCCTTTAATTTTATTAATCTCTTGGGAATTATAATTTACAATTCCCCGAGCAAATTCTGCTCCTTCTTCATCCACTATTTTTACTACATGGCCAGAGGAAAATTCTCCTTCTACGGCTTTTATTCCACTGGGTAATAAACTTGTGCCTTTTTCGATTATAGCTTTTCTGGCACCCATATCTACAAAAATTGTACCATTAAGAGCGGAACCAAAAGCAATCCATCTTTTTTTAGTTTGGGGCTTAACCTCTCTAGGTAAAAAGAGAGTTCCTTCCTCTTCCCCTCCAAAAATACTTCTTATAACATCTGGTTTGGCACCATTTGCAATAATCATGGGAATACCAGAATTAATAGCTGTTTTAGCAGCGCTTACCTTGGTAGCCATACCCCCACTGCCAAATTTAGAACCTACGCTGCCAGCTAGGCTCTGGACTTCTGGGGTGATACCTTCCACTACTTTAATTAAAGTTGCATTGGGATCTTTTCGCGGATCAGCCGTATATAAGCCATCAATATCAGACAAAAGTATAACTAAGTCCGCATCCACTAACCCAGCAACTAAAGCAGCTAATGTATCATTATCACCAAATTTAAATTCTTCTATGGCCACAGTATCGTTTTCATTAATTATCGGGGTAACATCTTGTTTTAGTAGCGTTAATAAAGTGTTACGAGCATTGAGAAACCTTTGCCGATCCATGATATCTGCTCTTGTCAACAACAACTGGGCAACTACTCCCCCGTATTCCGCAAAAAATTTTTCATAGATATGCATTAAGATTCCTTGCCCAACAGCAGCGGCTGCCTGCTTTTCAGGAATAGTTTTGGGTTTTTCTTTTAACCCTAGTTTACCCATTCCTGCCCCTACAGCACCAGAAGTAACTAACAGGACTTCCTTACCCTGATGTTTAAGATCAGTCAATTGTCTGACTAGTTTTTCAATTAAAAGTAAATTTAATTTTCCAGTATTATGAGTAAGTGTACTAGTGCCCACCTTTATTACTATCCGGTGGGCATTAGTAATTAAACTTATATGTTCTTTTCTCGTAGCCATTACAAATCACCGAACCTTTATAAAATTACTTAGGGTAATTCAATTTTTGGCTTATCTTCCGAGGGACGATACAGGAGGATATTTCTACCCACCACTTGTACTAAATGGGCCCCTGTAACTTGTGATAATTCTTGAGCAACTTCTTGGGGCTCCTCTAAGCAATTCTTTAAAACTCTAGTTTTAACTAACTCCCGAGCAGTTAAAGCCTCTTCCAATGATTGAATAACATTTTCACTAACCCCTGATTTGCCAACTTGAACAATAGGATCAAGATTAGTACCAATCCCTCGTAAAAAACTCTTTTGTTTACCAGTTAACATAAATCTTCCAGAGTTTAAAAAACCCTGAAATTTCCACCTCCCGAAGGGTATATAAAGTAATTATATCATAAACTAAAACATACTGCAGTTGTAGTTTTGACAGAGGCCAAGTAACTTATTTAAAATTCTCGTTTTTCGTAAAATCTAATGGCTAGCCAAAAGGATAATCCCAAAGTTGCTACTGCCATTGCTAAGAAAACCCCTGACCAAAATAAAGGGTAATTTATATGGACTTCCATAAATACATTATGAGTTTCCTGAGAGGAAAAGGACCTGACCATCAATAAAGTCGGTACTAAGAGAAATACTCCAAAAAGAGTTGTATTATAAGCTTGCATTTTCTGAACCCCATATTTAAAGTTCAAAGGCAAAGTTAAAGCAATAGCCACGAGGCTTAGTCCCAGGGCAACCATAACCTGTCCTAGGGTAACTGGAGGGAGATATCCAAATAGAACAATAATGCCCAACCAATAAAAATACTGACCTTCATTTAAATAATTGAGTATAGTTAAAATTACTAACATTAGCAAAGCAAAGCCTAGAATTACAATATATTTAGCTAGAACAATTTCTCTTCTGCTTACTGGCAAACTGCTAAGTAATACCTCCGTCTGGTTTTTATCCTCTGTTGAAAAAATAACTATGATAGAAAATGCGGTACTACACCCAACTGCCATAATATAGGCATAAGCTCCGCCCCTCATCCCTATTAGAAAATATATTCCCAGAAATATAATTGCCCAAAGCTTAAAGCGCATTAGCAATAATTCTTTAAAAACAAGTTTATAGATAACATGCTCCTTTATCCGCCCTAACATGATATCCCTTCCCTTCCCCCGAAATTTCCCCACTTTAGAGATCCTGCTTTTGATAGACCCAAACAGAAAACAGCCATGAAAGCAATAAAAAAACAAAAACAGCTAAAAACCACAAAATGGGTTCCCAGTCCAAAGGCTGAGTAGCTCTTATATACCTTTCAAAAGGTCCAAACATAATCGTAAAAAGGATTATATAGTTTATTACCCTCGCCGTGGTTGAGCTAAATATAAAAATTATAGGTAGGGCAAGGCCTAGAAAAAACCAAGTACTAAGAAGGGCAATTAGACTATCATTTAAGCCGATAAATTTTATGCCTGCCCAAAGGGTAGTGAAAGCAAAGCCCAGCACTGTCATAATCAATAAGCTATAAAGGGGCAATAATGCTGCAGTTATGTACTTAGCCGTTACAATTTCTCTTTTCCTTAGGGGCAAGCTGGCAAAAATAACCCCAGTGTTTTTTTTACTCTCAATCTCTGCACCAGTTGTGATAAAAAAATAAGTGAACACGATAATACTGAAAATATAGACTACTTCTATTAATCTTGGCCCTCCCAAAATAGAGGCAAGTATCGCTATTAATCCATAAAACACTACAGAAAGAAGAAATTTCTTCCGAATCAATATTTCTTTCCTAATAAGTTTCAAGATCATCTTAGCCCCTCCCTCACACACTCCACTTGCTCAAAACAAGCACTAGCTAGCTATCTATCTTATTCTGTCTATCTTCCCGCACCGTATAAATCATAATATCCTCCAGATTAGGTGGTTCAATCAATACCCTCTCTTGCAAACTGTTGTCCCAATCCTTAGTTGCCAACATGGCTTCAAAGCCTACTCCATGCTCTTTAAGGCCAATAAGCTTTTTTCTAATAGCCCCAGTCAAGATGTTTTTATCTCCCTTAACCACCCGATAGCTTTCCAAAATCTCATCCTTAGGACGGCTAAACACCATGTTTCCCCTATTGATAAAGGTAATATAATCGGCAATTTTATCTAAGTCCTTAGTAATATGGGTAGAGAAGAGAATGCTTGCAGTTTCATCTTGGATAATCTCATAAAGAATATCCAAAAGTTCACTTCTAATAATCGGATCTAATCCAGCAGTAGGTTCATCCATGATTATAAACCGAGCTTGATGGGAAAGGGCTACGGCTAAAGAATATTTCATCACCATCCCTTTAGAAAACTCTTTGATTAGTCGATGCTTAGGTAATTCAAATTGTTCAATATAATGCAGATACCGAGCTTGATCCCATTTTTTATAAAAAGGGGCTAGGATTTTCGTCATATCGGTAATACTCAGATTGTCATAAAAATGGTTTTGGTCATAGACGAATCCTATATCCTCCTTGATTTCCTTTTCATAGCGCACATGGTCTTTACCAAAAATCTTGATTTCCCCACTATCCTTTTTTAATAAATTCATAATTAGTTTAATAGTGGTGCTCTTACCTGCACCATTAGGCCCAATAAAGCCCATAATATATCCTGGTTCCAAAGAAAAACTGATATCTTTAAGGGCAAAATCTTGAAAGCTCTTATTAAGATTATTTATTTCTAATATTTTTTCCATTCCTAGAGAACCTCCCGAAATAAAATCTCCAGCATGGTCTGAACTTCTTCTTCCTTAAGTCCTAAAAGCCTGCTTTCCTTAACCACCTCTATCAATTTTTCTTCAATTATCCGCAGCTTTCTCTCCTTTAACAATTCTTTGTTTTGAGCTGCTACAAAAGAACCTTTGCTGGCTATAGTTACAATTAAACCTTCTCTTTCCAGCTCTTCGTAAGCCCTCTTAGTTGTAATCACACTAATTTGCAGGTCTTTGGCCAGATTTCTGATAGAGGGCAAAGGGGCCCCTTCCTGTAGTTCTCCTTGCAAGATCATGGTCCGGATTTGCTGGACAATTTGCTCATAAATAGGTTGCTGAGATAAATTAGAAATTAATATTCGCATACCCCTTCCTCCGTACATACTGTTTATATATTATATATACAGTATGTGCAGTTCTGTGTCAATATAATTACAACCATTCGTAAAAAGCTAAGGACTATTGCTGTCATTTTTCGCCCACAAAAAAATCTCAGGCTTATTAAACCTGAGATTCTAATACTATATTTCATTTTTACGGAATCGACGCTGACTTTCGTATTGAGGATCACCCTTTTTCCAATTAGCTTTTTTTGCCTTTTCTGGGATATTTGTTTGCTCTTTAATAATAAAATCATTTTGAGCAGGACAATAGTAGATATTTTGTTCCTCTTGACAGTTACCACAGCCAAAACATTCCATGGCCGTAAAATACCTCCTCCAAAATACTAATGAAAATGAAAACTAGTCTAAAAAGTCAAATTCCAATTCCTTAATCCGAACAACATCACCGTCCTTAGCACCTAGTTCTCGCAACTTCTTAATAACACCCATGGCTTCTACGATTTGCAAGAACCTTCTAACTGCAGCTTCATTACCAAAGTTAGTTTTGGCCCAATGTCTATCTATTTCTGGACCACTTACAATGAATACTCCATCTTCTTTTTCCACAAAAAACTTAGGTTTGTCTTCAAATTTAACTAAACGCAACTCCTCATCTTCTACCTCTAGTTGAAGTTCTCTTGCTTCCACCTCATCAAGAAGATCAGCCAGCTGATATAAGAGGGGTGTCAAACCTTCACCAGTAATTGCAGAAATCGGAAATACTGGAAACTCCGGAAATTGTTCTTTAAATAGTTGTAAATTGTTTTCGCTTCCTGGTAGATCCATCTTATTTGCCACCACAATCATTGGCCGCTCTGCAAGATAATTGCTATATTTTTTTAGCTCATTATTTACTATGCTGAAGTCCTCTAAAGGGTTTCTGTTTTCTGAGCCTGCTATATCTAAAACATGAACCAAAACCTTTGTTCTTTCCGTATGTCTTAAAAAACGATGGCCTAAACCAGCACCTTCCGCAGCACCTTCAATGAGTCCAGGGATATCGGCCATCACAAAGCTTCTCCCCTCATCCACTCTTACCATACCTAAATTAGGAGTAATTGTGGTAAAATGATAATCTGCAATCTTGGGTTTTGCCGCTGAGACTTTAGAGATAATAGTAGATTTACCTACATTGGGGAATCCCACTAGTCCCACATCAGCTAATAGCTTAAGTTCTAACTCCAGCCATAACTCCTGACCAGGTTCTCCATTTTCAGCCAAGGTTGGACTACGATGAGTAGAACTCACAAAGCGAGCATTGCCTCTGCCCCCTTTTCCTCCCTTAGCAATAACAACCTCCTGGCCATCTTCAGTTAGATCAGCCAAAATTCGATGGCTCTCAGCATCTTTAACCACAGTACCCAAGGGTAATCTTAAAACTGTATCAACACCGTTTTTACCATGCATATTCTTAGATTTGCCATGCTCTCCGCGTTCAGCCTTATAATGTTTTCTATATCTAAAATCAACCAGGGTTCTTAAACCCTCGTCAGCCTTTAAAATAATATTACCGCCATGGCCACCATCACCACCTGAGGGTCCTCCCATAGGAACATACTTTTCCCGCCGAAAGGCGACAATCCCATTACCGCCATCTCCAGCCTTAACATGTATTTTTGCATAATCATAAAACATAAAATTTCACCTACTTAGTAAGAAACTATTTAAAGTTTCATTGATCTTTAACCAGCAATCTGAAATAGTTTCCATCTTCCTCTTTTATAATATTAAACTTTTCTTTTTCTAGTAAAGCAATGAAGTTACTCCAATCAAGGATATCACCCTCTTTTAAAGTTTCACCCTCTAAAAGTATTTCCTCTGTTAGAATAGTTATTTTCAATTTAACCTTTTCTTCATTAATATCCTCCATTAAAAAGGAAAATAAACCTTGAAAAAAACTACTATATCTATTTCTATGAGCTATTTTAACATTCCATTTTTCTGGAACAGATAATTGAAAGCCTGGATTTAAACCTATTTTAAGTATGTAAACACTAAGTTCTCCCGCTAGTTGGTCATCCAGAATTTTATTAATTTCTCTTAGTCCCTGTATATATCTGGTGACCTCTTGAATATAGTCTATGGCTTGTTCTTTTTTATCTAATTGGACATAGCCCCAAATTACTTGGAGATGATTCAAAAAATCATGTCTAAGATGTCGATTAGCTTCTAAAAGCTTGGAAACAAGATTTTCCATGTCACACCCTCCCTACGCATGTCCATTTTATATTAGCTAACAATTATTGTCTATCTTAATTATTTACATAAGTTTTTAAATATAAAAAACCTGGCCTTTCAGCCAGGTTATCAATCAGTACCTTTTTACATTGCAAGTTCGGGAACAATACTTACTTGCTTTCTGTCTTTACCTTTACGCTCGAACTTAACAATACCATTAGTTAAAGCAAATAAAGTATCGTCTTTACCTTTACCAACATTGTTTCCGGGGTGGATTTTAGTGCCTCTTTGTCTCACAATAATGTTTCCAGCTAAGACTGCTTGACCATCGTGTTTTTT
Organism: Clostridia bacterium; assembly: GCA_012800195.1. GTDB lineage: Bacteria > Bacillota > Peptococcia > Peptococcales > BICA1-8 > JAAZJU01. The sequence continues at coordinate 15,358 of JAAZJU010000113.1, read as the reverse complement.
AACACCTAGACGTTTCGAATGACTGTCACGGCCGTTCTTGGAACTACCAACACCTTTTTTTGAAGCAAACAATTGAAGATTTAATTTTAACATTGTTTCCACCTCCTCTGTATAACCTTAATATAATCCTGATATTCTTGTTCAATAGATAAAATGCCTATCTCTAAAGTCTTTAAAATCACTTGTGCCTTATTATAATCATCCCCAGTTAAATCATGGGGTAGACAACATTTAAGGTAACCTACCTTTTCATCCACTTCGTAACTAGGTGGATGGTTCAATTGTACCTCTAAACTATTTACAGTAGTGGTAGCTAATATAGAAACAGCAGCACAAACTATATCTTCGCCAATATTAGCAAAGCCAGCATGACCAGATATTTCAAAGCCTACAAGATCTTTGTTTTTGGTATAAAGAATAGCTTTAATCATAACATTAAGCTTCGATTTTTTCTACAGTCACTTTAGTATAGGGCTGACGATGACCTTGTTTCTTACGATAACCTTTTTTAGATTTAAATTTAAAAACAACGATTTTTTTGCCTTTACCATGTTCCTCTACCTTTAGAGTAACTTTAGCACCAGCTACATAAGGTTGACCAATTTTAACTTCTGCATCATTGCTAACCATTAGAACTTTATCTAGTTCCACACTGCTACCAACTTCTGCATCAAGAAGCTCTACTCTTAAAGAGTCACCCTCTTGTACTCTATATTGTTTACCGCCAGTTTCGATTACAGCGTACATATCTACACCTCCCTATTCATACTCGCCAAATACAGGTAGCAATTTGCTTTTAGGACCCGTTTTGAGCGGCTTCAGCAACAGACAGCTTTGCAGTCTATTGCCTACGATAGTAAATTATACAACAGATTAAAAATGCAGTCAAGAGCTCTATCTGGGAAGATTCTGAAAGAAAGTGTGATAGTTCATAAGCTAATCTGCTTGGCAGTGTGCCGGCTTATAAGCTATTCTGAACGACAGTGAGTAAGAACACACAGTGTCATCGTGTCATCGTGACACCGAAAACCGAGACATGTCTGACAAGGAAGCTTGCTTGTTAGAAGCATCTGACAGGTAATCTCTCTGGTTAGAAATATCTGACCTGGTAAATTTACTTGTTAGATTTTTCTATGTCACAGCGGCACATCCGGGAATATTCACTTGCATCGTGGCACTATGACACATCCCTGCATATTCACTTTCATCGCCACACGTCATGGGATATTCCCGATCATCGTGGCACTGACCAATAAGCTAGACCATATAGTCATACTGCTTACGCACTCACACACTGACCAAAAGTATCACCAGAAAGTCATCACACTTACCTAACCAATAATGGTGTAAAACCAATAGCATCCGCACTAACTAAATAAAAATTTATCCCCCATTTTTCACGGGGGATGGCCCCTTGAATTGATTCCGAATGAAGATGAGCATAAACACAGGTTTTTACATTAAATTTTTGTAAAAGTTCTGTGAACCCGCTAGGCTCATGCTTACCGTTGGTGGGAGGATAGTGAAGCATTACAATAATTTCCTCCACTTCCTGTTTTACTGTTTCCAAGGATAGCCTTAAGCGATTAACTTCCCGCTCATATACTTTTTGATCATGATCAGTATCAAAGCCTTTATCGTTGGGACAAGTCCATCCCCGGGTACCACAAATAGCTATTCCATTTTCCAATAAATAATGATCATTCTGAATCACTTTGATGGAAGGAGGTAGGCTTTTACGAACTTTACTTACGCTCTGCCACCATAAATCATGATTACCTTTGACTAAGAGCTTAAGACCTGGCAATTGACCCAAAAACTCCAAATCTTGCCTAGCTTCCTCCAGTTTCAGGGCCCAAGAAATATCGCCAGGCACCAAAACTACATCTTCAGGGCTAACCACACTCTCCCAATTAGCTTTGATCTTCTGGCTGTGATTAAGCCAATTATCTCCAAATATCCCCATAGGTTTATATTCTTGACCTGATGTACTAAAAGAAAAATGGGGATCACCGAGAGCGAAAATAGCCATATTATCCTCCTACTAATTTCTTTAACCTAGGATGATCATTCTAGGTAATCTTTTACTATAACTGCCTTGGCATAAGTTCGGAAAACCTTAGTGATTTCAACTAAGATTTCTTTACCTACTAAGCTTGCTCCATCCTCTATTTCTATAACAAAACCCGCAATTCTACCTATCCCATCTTGAGATCTTTGACCATGGGGTTCTGTTACTGTTATTCTAATTAACTGTTCTTCCTCCACTGGTATACCATACCTAGGATCAACATTGCCATGTAAAGGCTCTAGAGTATATTCATCAATTGCTAACTTTTCTTTTCCCTGAATAATTATTTCTTTTTTTAAGTTGCTTTCTAATTGCTTTAATAACATTCCACCGGGACCAACTAAGAGAGCAGCTACCTTAGGATTAACTTTTAAAAGTATAGTCTCTGCCATAGTCCTCTGGGCAGTTTCTTGTAATTCCTCTTTGATTCTAAATGCCAAAGTTGTTTCCGATAAAATGGTCCCTTTACCCTCGCAACAGGGACATGTTTTCTCCAATACAGTACTTAAAGTATGGCGCATTTTTTTTCTGGTCATTTCTAATAAGCCTAAAGAAGTTAAACCTAAAATGTGTGTTTTTACCTTATCCCGCTGAAATTGCTCCTCTAGTTTGGCAATTATTTCCTCTTTATGTTCTGGAGTATCCATATCAATAAAATCAACTATTATTATTCCACCAATATTTCTCAGTCTTAATTGTCGGGCGATTTCCACGGCAGCTTCCATATTAGTCTTAAAAACTGTATCCTCTAGATTGGTACTCCCTATATACTTGCCAGTATTAACATCAATGCTTACTAAGGCTTCTGTTTGATCAATGACAATATAACCACCACTTTTGAGCCAAACCTTCCTTTTTAGAGCTCTGGTAAGTTCCTGATGAATATTGTATTTGGAAAATAAATCACTATCATCACTTAAATTTATTTTGTACTGCAAAGCCCTAGGTTCCACTATATCCATTATCTTCTCATGAGTGACACGGGAATTAACTATAATTCTATTTACATCTTCGGTAACCACATCTCTTAAAATCCTCTTCACCAATTCCAAATCTTTATGAACTAGAAAAGGGGCTTTAACTTGAGAGCTTTTATTCAGTATCTTTTTCCAAAGGCTTAAAATGTTTTCTAAATCCTCTTTAATCTCTTCCATACTTACGCCGGTAGCAACTGTACGAAGAATTATCCCCATTTTTTCAGGTTTAATATCCTCACCAATTTTTTTTAATCTTTCCCTTTCTTCCGGGCTATTTATCCTGCGAGAAATCCCGATATAATCACTATTGGGCATTAAAACGATAAATCGTCCAGGTAAAGTTATTTGTCTAGTGACCCGAGGCCCTTTAGTTCCTAGAGGTTCCTTGGAGACCTGGACCAATATTTCTTGCCCTTCTTTTAGGAGATCTCTAATATTTGGCTTATTACCATTATTCTCTGCACCATAACCATGAGGTAAAGCTTCCTCTACATATAAAAAAGCGTTCTTATCAATCCCTATATTTACAAAGGCAGCCTGCATACCTGGCAAAACATTTTCCACCCTGCCTTTATAAATACTACCAACTAATCTAGTACTTACTGCCCGTTCAATATATATTTCTACTAATTGATCATCCTCTAATACAGCAACCTGAGTTTGATCCTCATTAGACTGTATAAGAATTTCTTTGTTCATAAAATTCTCTCCCTTAAACCTTTAACTGAGGGGTGAAAATAAGTGTCCTGCTTCGTCAATATATAAACCCTCTCTGTGAAAATCCATTAAGTCTATGCTTACTGGCAAACCTAAGCCATGGAGAGCTTGCATAACTTCTTCTGGTCTTATATTGCCTTGACTACCTGTTTGAACTATAAATTCCACAAGGACAGATTTATTTATTTCATCTACTTCAATGCTTAAAGCAAAAATTCCTGGCCTGATATTCTTATCCTTAAAACCTTTTTTGGAATAGCTTTGTACTATAATATTTTCTTCAGCTAGTAATTGGTGAGCTATTTCCTCACCCTGGGTTGCACTGAAATCCTCTATTAGTTTTCCTTGCACTTGATATTTAGCCCTATTTATCTTGGACATTAAAGAGGGAGTTGCAGGATCTATTTCCACTATATCGTAAATTTTTAGCCCCAAGGGTAAATAATTCTCTAAGGTTGCTTTAATTTCCTTTATTTCCCTAAACTTTTTTAACTCTACATCCATATATTCTCCAGAGCTAGTAACTCCCACAGCCAAAGCTGAACCAAAGGATATTTTGGGATGAGGATTAAACCCTTGACTGAAGGCTAAAGGGATAGCTCCCCTTCTAAAAGCTCGTTCCCAGGCTCTCATTAAATCCAAATGGGATAAAAATTTCCCCTCTCTTGTTTTACCGTACTTAATCCTTAAGTGCAAATTATTTACCCCCTTTTAAATCAAGAGCCACATCAAAGTCCTGACAAATACCACATACTGTACAATGCTTAAATCTACAATCCCCTGTAGTAGCAATTTCCAAGGCTTTTTGATGTTCCTTACTTAAGAATTGTTTTTTCACCCCTATGTCTATATGTTCCCAGGGCAAAATATCCTCGTAATTTAAAGTGCGATAAGCATACCACTCGGGATCTAAGCCCGTCTCCCGGATAGCCTCCAACCAGGTTTCATATTTAAAGTGTTGAGACCATCCGTCAAACTTACAACCTTTTTCCCAAGCCCTATAAAGAGCCTTCCCCAATCTGCGATCCCCTTTAGCAAAAATCGCTTCCACAAAACTAAGCTTGGCCTCATGATAATTATAAGTAATCCTACGGTTTCTGATTTTACTCCCTAGGTATTGTTGCTTCTCTTTTAATTTTTCTAAATTAACCTGAGGTTCCCACTGGAAAGGAGTATGGGCCTTGGGTACAAAACCTGCTACGCTAATGGTTACCTTGGGCTGAGGGCCTCTAGCACCATTATCTTTACGAATTTCATCCCCTAGATTTAAAACCTTATAGGCTAAATCAGCAATACCATCCAAATCCTCATTGGTTTCAGTGGGCAAACCTATCATGAAATACAGTTTAATTTGTGACCAGCCGTTTTCAAAAGCATGACGAGCTACTTTCATTAAATTTTCTTCTGTAACCCCTTTATTGATAACATCCCGAAGTCTTTGGGTACCTGCTTCGGGAGCAAAGGTTAATGAGCTTTTTCTTACTCTTTGTACCTGTTGGGCCAAACCCATGGAGAAGGAATCTACCCGAAGAGAAGGCAAGGATATTCCAACACCCTCATTTTCATATTTATCTAGAAGTTCTTTAATTAAAGGCTCCACGCAAGTATAATCGCTGGTGCTTAATGATGTTAAAGACAGTTCATTATGTCCCGTGTTTTTTAAGAGTTCTTCTGCCTGTTCTTTTAAAACTTCAGGGCTTCTTTCTCGAACAGGCCGGTAAAGCATACCTGCCTGACAGAACCTACAACCCCTAGTACAACCCCTAAGCACCTCTAGCATTGCTCGATCATGGACCACCTCTAAATAAGGCACTATAGGTTTAGTGGGAAAATAAGCTTCATCAAGGTTCTTCATAAAGCGTTTAGATATTTTTGCACTAGCATAAGGAACATTAGGGGTAATACTCTTTATTTTGCCATCAGGAAAATACTCAACATCATAAAACTTAGGAATATAGATCCCCTTAATTTGGGCCAATTCCCTTAAAGTTTTCTCCCGACTAAAATTCCCTTGCTCTTTATTTTTAGCAATAACCCGAAAGACCTCAATAGTCACCTCTTCTCCTTCTCCTAGAATAAAGGCATCAATAAAATCTGAGAGGGGTTCAGGGTTATAGGCACAAGGTCCTCCAGCAATAACTAAGGGATGATTATCATCCCTCTCTTCTGATTTTAAAGGGACTTTCCCTAGAGCTAACATATTTAGGATATTGGAAAAACTCATTTCATATTGTAAGGTGAAACCTATTACATCAAATTCATACAGAGGTTTATAGGATTCCAAGCTAAATAAAGGTAGATTATGGATCTTCAATTGTTCTTCCATATCTACCCAAGGAGCGAAGACCCTTTCCATTAGGAAATCTGGTTCTTCGTTAACCACATTATAGATTATACTTAAACCCAAGTGGGACATACCTACTTCATATATGTCAGGAAAAGCAAAAACAGTTCTCAGCCTCACATCCGCCCAAGGTTTTTTTACTACATTCCATTCATCCCCTAGGTATCTAAGAGGTTTCTCTACCTTTGGTAGGATGTTTTCTTCGATATATTTTCGCACAAGATTTCCTCCTCAATTTTTCGAAGCTTGATAAAATAAACTAAATCTACACATATATTAACCTTAAATAGGCTAAAAAGCAAAGAAAATGGCCTTATCATGTATATTGTTTCAATTTTTTACGATATAATGTTTGACATTGAAAAAGAGAGGTAGTATATTATGTAAGTATGTCAAAAACTTTAACAATAATTAGCTACAAAACTCAGAAACTTACTATAACATAAAATCTATTAAAATGAAGGAGCGGTCTAGTTTGAATAAAAGAATTGTTTACCTCTATCCAGAGGTAGAAGGCAAAGAAAATTTTGTATGTTGGGGATTTAGTAAAGAAACAATCAGTCTGAAAAAGAACAATGAGATTAAAGCTAAAATCAAAGAAGCATTACAGCTAATTAGAGATCATCAAAATCCTTGGGTTAAAAATAGAAGTTTTAGCGTCTACCTAGGAGAAGATAATAAGTCTTCCTGGGTGGCTCTTCCCAGAGAACTTTCTGCTAAAGCTTTAAAGATATTTGCTGTAAAACTAGCAGAAGTGAATTTAGATTATAAAATGGTAATTACCTCATTCCAAAACCCTTTTAGCGGGAAATTACCCTTTGAACCTGTTATTTCTTATGATAGAGGGTTTATCTTTGATTCCTCTAGGATTGAACAGAAACTTGCAATCCAAAGTATATCTAATATTTAATATAAAACAAGAGCTCCTAAAATTAGGAGCTCTTGTCTTTTTAGTTAGATACCATGATTATTTTTTTCTAGTAGATCCATGGGATTTACTGGTTCCCCCAATCTACTAGTCTCAAAATATAATTGTCCCATCTCGGAATCCCCTACTCTTCCTATTCGACCAATGATTTGGGATTTTTCAACTATTTGATCTTCCTTAATAAGGATTTCGCTACAATAGCCATAGGTGGTAACCAATCCCTCTTTGTGAGAAATTACTATATATCTACCTAGTTTTTCATTTTCCCCTACTTCTAAAACTGTACCAGCATATGCAGCTTTAATAGGGGTGTTTAGAGGGGCCTCAATAACAATGCCATCATGAAAGCTGGATTGTCCTTGTACCATTACCCAACCGTAGGGTTTGATTACCGTTCCGGAAACTGGAATAGCCATGGGTTCCAATGAACTTGAGGGGGAAGGAGCAAAAACTTCAAAACTTGCACGTTCAAAACTATCACCATAAAATCCAATAGTTTTGATGGCATTAAAAACTGGGGTAAGGTCTGTATCTTTGGTAAACCAAGCCCTTACAGTTTCTTGTATATTGTTAATCACCGGACCATCAAACTGAAATAATCCCCAGGAAAAGAAAAATATTAAAATAACAGATATGGTCTGGATAAATAATTTACTCCTTAATAACTTGAATTCTCCCTTTCTAGGGGAAAAGTATCTTTTACTCCTTTTTGATAAAAAATCTTTCTCATAGAGACTTCTATTGGTATTGTATTTTGGTTTTGGGTACCAGCTATTAGGCATAATTCTCCTCCTAAACTATACTTCTTTTTTAAATATATTAATGAATAGGAATATTATGACAAGCAAGTACAAAAAAATTCTAATAATGAAAATGGCCCCCCTTAAGGGAGCCAAGGAAGTTATTATTTGCTAAAGGCAATTAGATAATATTTGTTATCAAGCTTACTCTCTAGTTCTTTAATTTTTCCCAATTCTGTTTCACTAATATTAGCCACTGAATTTACATTAAGGGCTTTCTTTTCCATATCTTTTGCCTCCTTTAATCAATATATCTTTTAATATCACCCATCCCCTATCTAAATATTCCTTTAATTATCATTCTGATTCTTTAGCATATTTTAAAATCCTTTCTAAAATAAATATCCTTTTATCATTTATAGCTTCAAAGTCCATATTGGGAATATAATATTCCTCTAGTTCATCATGAAGTCTCTTGGCCTCACTAATATAAAAAATACCCCTATTATAAGCAGCCCAAAACCTTTCCTTACAAGATTGGATTTCATTTTCATAATAATCTAGGGTTTCTTGATCTAAAAATTGGTCAAAATCTATTTCCGTAGTATTAAAATCCATTAAATCAATCCTTAATGGCTCTGTATCATTGAGAAAAGCAACCTTTAATGCAGGGATAACTAAAAAGTCTAGCTTAGTAGGATCAAGAGGACAATGATAATTCTCTACATCCAACCCCATTTGCTTGGCGTTATCCGACATTTTTTCCATAAAGGTAGATTTTCCTGTTCCCGGTTCACCCTTTAATACATAGACATTATCCACATCAATTAAAATACTTTCCAAAAGGTTAACTGGCCCTTCTGGTGTGATTGCGCTACCGAAGAGATGTCTGGCTTTTCCTGTCCTAGTAAAATCAGGCTCTGCAGCGCTAAATACCTCTTTAAGAACATAACGAGTAATCTTATTAATCGGGGCAAAATCCATTGCCTCAGTTATGTAGCTTTCCCATTCATCATGGATGACCTTGGCCTCTTTTAAGCTGCTATAAGCAATAGTAAACATTCTCTTATACCTTTTGGTAAGGATTAATATTTCATCCTTATGTACTCTTAAACCCTCTTCATTCCAATAATCTCCTAAGTGGATGATTTCATCTACCACCCCTGGATATTTAGGATCAACTATGTGAGGCGTTGTACCATCTACTAAGGCAATTTTTAAAGCAGGAATAACAACTCCATCTATAGAGCTAGCATCTGAAGAACAATGATGAAATTCCACATCATATCCCCTATTTAGCATTTCCTTCCCAATTACTTTCATAAAAGTAGATTTGCCTACCCCGGGTCCACCCTTAATACAAAAAACTCTAGTAGCATCAGGATCGATAATAAAGTCATAAAAAGAATAAAAACCTAAGGAGGTATTACCCCCAGGGAAAAATTCTCTTAATTTACCCTTCACATTACCCCTCCTCAATTATACTGGCACTAAAGTTATATGTAATAGGTTAGGTAAAAAGAATTAAAATATGAATCAAATAGCGGTAACCTAGGGAACGAAGTTATTGTTGCCTTTACCATCCTGTTTAATTTTATATATCAAAAATCCCCTATAATTCGACATTTTTCTTGACTTATGTTTGCTATAATTGACAAAATATTATTTCATAATCTAAAAACAGAAAAGGATAATTAGTAAATGAAAAAATTTGCTATTACATTATTAACTTTGGCGTTAATCTTAGTTTCTTTTGGTCAATTATCAGCATTTAATATTTCGGAAAAGTTTACTGATATGGGCAACCATTGGGCTGACACTGTAGTTGGCAAACTTACCGAAGTAGGTGCTATTGGTGGGTATGCTGACGGAACATTCAAACCAGATAACCCTATAACTAGGGCAGAGTTTAGCAAAATATTAACAGTAAGTTTGGGCTTAGAAAAAATAGAAGGCTCTGCCTTTAATGATACAGCTACCCATTGGGCAAAGAATGATATTAACACTCTTGTTCACCACGGAATAATTGATAAAAGTGAATACGGTAGCAAATATGAGCCAGATAAAAACATAACTAGAGTTGAAATAGCAAAGATGGTAGTAAGGGCATCAGGATTTGATAAAGAAGCAAGAGAAAAAGCAGGACAAAACACAGGTTTTAAAGATAACAGTAGCATTAAATCTTCTGACAGAGGTTATGTAATAATCGCTAAAGAGAACAAGTTAGTTGGTGGTTATCCCGATAATACCTTTAAGCCTAACAATAACGCCACTAGAGCCGAAGCTAGTGCCATGATAGTACGAACTTTAGAATTTATCCAAGATGGCCCCAAGGAAAAGGTAGAAATTCCTAGAGTAAATGGCGTTGTAATTACTGACAAATTACCTAAAAAAACCTTTGAAGAAGCAGGACTAGAGGAAGTAAGAAAAAAAGCATCCTCTACCCACCCTGTTGATCCTAATATTTCTTATACTCCTAATAAAATTATTGAACTAAATCAAAATCTTTTCCCTTTTGAATATGAAAAATTGGTTATCAGGGATTTTAAATACATTCCTTATGAGGAAACCTTTTTAGCCAAAACAGAAGGGCCAATTTGGGGTAGTGGAAGGCCTCTGGATCTCCTTGTTTTTGACGGGGTAGCCACAGAAGAAATTGATATGTCTAACTTTATTTTATTTATGCTAGATGAAAAGAACGATATTATCCATAGGTATATTAATATTAGATATGTAGACAGGGGGAGGGAAAATAGTCCTTCCGAACAGGCGGCCCTTAAGGAATACCCTTATATGTTGGTACAAGATGATGACTATCGAATTCTCCGAGAAGGCAGGGTAACCTTAATCTTTGTAAGTCCCTCTGAAAACTCTGAAAAAGCCAAAAGTGTATTGCTTTGTTCCAGAGATAGTAGTAAGCAAACTACAGATATAATAAAGCTACCAATTAATTAACTATATATATAGCTAAGGGTAGGGCTTCCTGCCCTTAGACTTGCTTTAAAGAAGGAGGCTAGAGGATGAATGGACTATTAAAAAAACAACAAATTAAACATCTTTGTTTGTTTTTAACCCTACTATTTTTTGTATCTCTATTTAGCTTTGATACCTCTGTTAACGCTCAACCCTCCCCTTATAGATATGACCATTCTCGAAACTTCATTAGCTATCATCAAAGTAGTGATGGCAACTACTACTACAATGACTACATGACAGGCTTACAAAATTTAGGACCAAACCCCGCAGGTAAGGAAATTACCGTTTTCTTTACTCCCATAACAGTACCAGACTACGAAACCGTAACAGACGAAATGGATTATATGTATGGCTGGAGGGCCAGCGGAAGAAGCGATAGTCTTTTGAACAGACCACCCCTACCAGAATATGAAGAACACTATGTTGCTAACGCTATTATATCGACCCATATAGTAAGTGGAGATACAATTCAGCCTGTGGTTAGGGTCAAGCTCAAAGGACCAGATCATGCATATTTTACAGGAACATCATACAGGGAATACATAGGTTTTGTTTACGAGTATACCTATAATCTTTACCTCCAAGATCCCATCTTGTGGGAAATTGAAAATGGGTTGCGTGATCCCGAGGTAAAAGCTCAACTTGATGTAACTTCTATTCCTTCTAAGCTATCCTGGAGCTATATTGACTACGAAAACAATGTACCTAAAGAAGAGCTAATTCTTTTAAGTGGAACGAGGTCGAAAGCAATTCCCCACGGGATACAAAGCTATAACTTTAGCGTAATTGTAGATGGCAACAATGACACAAAAACAAATTCAAACGGAATTTATAGTAATTATTATAGCTTTAGGCCAAATGACCTTAGAAACAAAGATAGAGTACAAGTAATAGGCAGCCTAACAATAACAGATACCAAAGGAAACATCGACAGCACAATGATAACAGAAAACATACCTATTGAGGTAACTAACCACTCACCAACAGCAAACTTTAGCATATCATCTAACCCAAGTGGTTATTACTATGCCAGTAGGCCAATAACCATAACGGACAATTCCTATGACCCAGAGAATGATATGGCTCAAGTTAACTGGACTATTACTAACTCTGCTGGAAACACTGTACTTATAGTCTATCAAACCGTTGGAGATAGCGGACCTTACTTCTTTTATGCTAACCCTGACTACCTAGAGGCAGACGGTTTCGATAAAAACGGAAGCTTCGAGGACGAAACTTGGTCTAGCCCAGTACCTATAGATGCTTCTAATCCTGAAAATGTTAGAGCAATATTCAAACCAAACGCAAATGCCACTAGAGCCGAAGCATGGTGGCTTTCGCCATACGCTTTTACTAATACATAGTAAAACAAATAAGCAGCTCATAGAAAGCATCGCCTCCCTTAGCTGCTTATAACACTAACAATATAAGATAGTCTCTTTTATCTTTTAATAGGGACCACAATAGGGGCTACATCCATTAACAGGACCACAGTTGGGAAAACATCCCTCTGTATCATCTGGCCAACAAGAAGTATTCATTGAGCATTCTTCTTCGGTTAATAATTCAATCATATTTACACCTCCAACTCTTTTATAAATTCTTCTATATCACACCACTTTCCCTCAAGGGGATTATATGTGCAATACCATGGTTTTGCATTAATATCTTCACTTAATCGATCAGGTCGGCAGTCATGGCATGCATATCTATATTCACAATGTCGGCATCCAGCTACACGATCTTTAGTGTATGTCAAAATCCAATCCTGAAGAATATCTTCAATGCTCTCCGACCTAATGTTCCCATGTTTAATCCTTCTTTCCATAACACATGGATAGACATTTAATTCTACATCGATATACATTTTATTTGAAAAACAATTATGCATATTCATATTTCTTTCTATATACTTGCGGGAGATTTTCTTTTTAAAATGATTTTTTGTGATCAACTTTTCTGTAAGCAGGTTTATATCATAAAGGTTTAAGTTTCCTCTGCCCGATAACCTGACGAAATCATATCTAGATTTAGCGTTAATTAGATCTTTCTCCGTTTCTCCCACCAATACTTCTTTCATGCGAACATTTGCGATTCTATAAGGAATTCCTGCTCTCTCCAAAGCTTTTATAGTATTAAGTGTTTTATTATAAGAACCCTTTAGCTTTGTTACCTTATCATGTTCTGAAGATATATTAGAATAAACTGATAAGGCAATTTGATTGATATTGTTAACAAGCAAGGTATCAATATCAGATTCTTTTATTAATGTACCATTGGTAAATATCTCAACAAACTGGAATTTGTCTTTAATATAACTCAACATCTGTGCTAGTTTATTACCGAGTATATAAGGTTCTCCACCTATTAATTGGATACGGGGTACTCCCATGGCCTGTAACATATCTACAACTCTACAAAAATCTTGGAAATCCATATTCCTTGTTGTGAAGTCTTCCTGGTATTCTGCTTCATTATAACAATGTACACAACGAAGATTACATGCTTTAGTTACTTCAATCCATGCAAAGTTTATTGTAGGTTTCTCTAGGAATATGTGAGAATGGTTTGGGGGCATTGTTGTTAAAACTTCAAAATCCAATAATTGCTGAAGAAATTCTTCCTCTTTTTTTGTAAGTTTATCCTCCCTTGTATTGAGAAACTTATTAAGCATTTCTAGTGCAGATTGATCTATGGAGAAAAGCCTTTCTTTTTCTAAATCATATATACAATGGTTTTTGGCACCAGTTACTACATGAATATTTTTATTTAGATAGTATTTAGTCAAATCGAACCTCCTGTGGACTTCCCAAGATAGTCTCATACTGCCAATTATAACCTTGAATTTATAAGCTGTGAATATCTAGTTAATATTATCGTGTTTTATTTAACAGCAGAATATCTATTATCTTATTTATAAGCTTTCAAAAACTAATTAAAAATTCCACCAATGGGCTTTAAATACCCACTGGTGGAAATAATTGTACTTTTACAAATTTTAAGCATGATCAAATTGTTTATAACTATCGTCAAGATAAGCTTTAGCTTTGCTTTCTTTAAACTCTTTAATATTTTCAAAAGCTGTAGTAATCATCAGCTTGATTCTATTGAGCTGATTGACTTCACTAGCCCCAGGGTCATAGTCTATGGCAACTATGTTAGTACCGGGATATACCCTTTTTAGTTCCTTCATCATGCCTTTACCAGTAACATGGTTGGGTAAACAGGCAAATGGCTGCATACAAATAATATTCTTAACTCCGCTTTCAATTAGCTCAATCATTTCACCCGTTAAAAACCAACCTTCACCAGTTTGGTGACCCAGGGAGATGATTTGTGAAGCACCTTGGGCAATTTCCTGTATTGATTTTTGAGGGTAAAATCTATTACTGTTTGCGAGAGCCTCCTTATAGGTCTTCATATATAATTCAATTATATCTATTACGATATTAGATATAATTTTAGATAGTCTGCTGCCCCCCAAATATTCATGTTTAAACTCGGAATACAACAAACAATATAATAGAAAGTCGGTGAGACTAGGCATTACAGCCTCTGCACCTTCTGCTTCTACAATATCTACCACATTATTATTGGCCGTAGGATGGAATTTCACCAAGATTTCTCCAACTAAGCCCACCTTTGGTTTCACTTCATTGGTTATCTCTAGTTCATCAAATTCCTTGACAATGTTCAAGATATTTTCTCGGAATTCATTTCTACGGGCTTTCTTTAGAGAGGCCTTACAAATTTTAACCCATTTTTCGTATAGTTCATTGGCTGAACCTTTGAATTTTTCATAGGGTCGGATCCTATATAAAACGCACATTAATAAATCCCCGTAGGCTAAGGCCATCATGCTCCTGTGTAATAATCCAAAACTATATTTAAAACCAGGATTTTTTTCTATGCCACTAGGGTTAACGGAGATTACGGGAACATGTTCAAAACCTGCATCTCTTAAAGCTTTCCTTAATAAGCCAATATAATTGGTAGCTCTACACCCTCCCCCAGTTTGAGAGATCATGACAGAAGTATTATTTATATCATACTGCCCTGATTTTAAAGCCTCAATAAGTTGACCTATAACAATTATCGCTGGATAACAGGCATCATTATTTACATATTTTAGGCCTTCGTCAATAGCCTTATAGTCTATAGAGGGCAAGACCACTAGATTATAGCCCGATAGCCTAAAGGCTTCCTCCAAGAACTGAAAATGAATGGGGGACATCTCTGGACAGAGAATGGTGTGATTTTTCCTCATTTCCTTAGTAAATTTTATTCTTTTATATCGATTATCCACCTTTGTTAAGGTAAAATTATTTTTTTCTCTTTCCAAAATAGAGGCCTTTAAGGAACGGACTCTAATCCTAGCTGCCCCTAAATTATTCCCTTCATCTATTTTCAAAGCGGTATAAATTTTTGAGTGTCCATTGAGAATTTCTTGAACTTGATCCGTAGTAATAGCATCTAAACCGCAACCAAAGGAGTTTAATTGAACTAATTCTAAATCTTTTTCATGGGCTACAAAGCTAGCTGCTGCATATAAGCGGGAATGATATGCCCATTGATCTACTACCCTAAGGGGTCTTTCAACTTTCC
>JAAZJU010000112.1 GCA_012800195.1 Clostridia bacterium | reverse complement strand
TTCCGTCCACTATTGGATATTCGTTACCAAATATTTTTAAACAATCCAGTTTTCCTTTTGCAACCTGAGTAATATAAGGCATTAAATTGTTTGGAATTCCATCAGGTTCTTCTCCTATTAGCCCACTTTCGTGTGCTCCAATTGGATTAAAGTACCTTAGCAAGAATACTGAAAAATCTGGATTTGCTTTTGCAATATCGGTTAATATTCTTTCATTTATAGCGTTTGTTTCACCATATGGATTTGTAGTTGGTAGCAAATCCATTGTTTCTACAAATGGAACTTTATTGTCTCCATAAACAGTAGCAGATGAACTGAATACAAATTTATTCACCCCATATTTTAAACAAGCTTTAGCAAGAACCATAGTACTTAAAATGTTGTTGTAATAATATGACAGTGGTTTTTTACAGACTCCCCTACCGCCTTAAGACCTGCAAAATGAATCACACCTTCAATTTGGTGGGATGAAAAGATAGAGTTAACTGCTTTTTCATTTGTTACATCTATCTTATAAAAAATAACATCTTTGCCTGTAATTTGTCTTATTTTATCTATAACTTCAACTTTGCTGTTGCATAGATTATCAGCTACTATTACTGAATGACCTGAATTTATAAGTTCAACACAAGTATGAGATCCTATATAACCTGTGCCACCAGTTACTAATACATTCATGTGCTAGTGTCCTCCTCTTAAAAGTCTTTGCTAATACCCTGTTTTAACTACTTATCCTTAGAGTTTCGTCATAACCAAAGTGATTTCATTGAATAGTAATTTTTTGTATACCCCAAAAGTCTGCAAGAGTAATATCACTCTGTCTATGTAATGTCTTAATATATTCAGTTATTTTATTCCTTTGATCACTCCTCCAAAAGATTTTAAGATTTTTACCCATTATACCATCAATTCTTCATAAGCATACTCAAACCAATTCCAACAACAGCCCAGCGCTATCTATAATTACACTTCTTTCTTCCCCAGCTCTACTTGGAATAAACAACTTATGAATCTCATCACTTATAGCATATAAAATGCATATAGCATTAAATGTAGAAAAATAAAGAAATCCTGTATTTCATTTGGTTTACAGGATTGAATAAAAAATTAACTCGTGATTTTATAAAGTTCTTTTTTCACATATAACCTAATATTTTTTAGCATAATTGGTAAACCTGTTATGTTCGCTTTGTATAGTTCCTATAATAAATAGTGAATACACTTGATCTATTTACATTTTTTCATAATCAAATAATTATAAATAATTTTATCTAATTTACAGCTAAGTTCTAAAACTTTCTCGTCTTTAAAATCATCAAGTTCATCTATAAGATTATCAAGCTCTTCACGCGTTTTTTCTAAGTAAATTTCTATTTCTTCCAATACAAATTTCCTCCATATTCCAAAACTTGCTCTTGGAGCAAATTTTATCACAAAACTTGCTTTATAATCAAGTCCGAATAATAAATATGGGGGATATAACATATGGAAAATAATAAACCAAAGAACCTAATAGGTGACAAGGTACGACAAGCTCGTCATAGAAATAAACCTAAGATAACACAAACTGATCTAATTGCTCGACTTGCAGTCAGAGGGATCGAACTAGAAAAAACAACTATTTCTAAAATAGAAGCTAAGACTCGACCTGTAACTGATATTGAGCTTGTAGCCATTGCTGATTCACTTGGGGTAAGTATTTTATGGCTGCTGGGTTTGGAGTAGCAAGCCGCATCTTCTAATGTATCCTTATTAATGGGGTTGGTTAAAATCGCATTTAGCTGCCGATATCTAGGGGAATGAATTCGTTCTAAAGCAATTTGACAAGCTTTTTTCTAGTGCTTCATTTGAGTATTTCTTTGATAGATTGAGGACAGATAGACAGATGCTGGTCGATAGTTTATTGCTCTTCTTCATCTAAGGCTTTAATAAAGTCTTTCCATGCTTTTTCTGTAATATCTGCATTGCCTTCAATTTCTGATTTTTTTCTAGCTTTTCTAAGAGCTGTTCTTGCAAGACCGCTCTCTTTGATATACTCTGGTAAATCCATAGGAATCTCATCCCTATCTTCTGATGCCATATCTATCATCATATCAGTCTCTTCTTGTGATAAGCCTAGTAAATTAGCAATTTCCTTTAGCTTATTAATGTTTGGTGGATTTCTTCTACCCTTTTCAATATCACTCCAATATGCGGGTGAGAGGTCTAACAAATCAGCCATTTTTCGTAAACTTATGTCCTTTTTCTTTCTTTTTTCTGCTACAAATTCTCCAAATTGATTTGGATTCACAATAATCACCTCCGTTCAAGTTTATATTTTACTCATTCTGTTTTTCATTAGCATTTTATTCTAATATCTCCTTTTGAGCCACATCCAGTCTTACTCACTCTGGTCTTTAAGAATCCAATCCCAAAGAGTATTGCATGCTTTCTCGTTCATCTTTGATAAACCCTAAATTCTTAAGTCTAATTCTTGCAGCTGCCCTAGAGACATCAAATAAATCTGCTAGTTCATATGACATTACCTCTGCCCATAAGTCTTGTTCAAAATCAGTACCCATTTGATAAAACCCCTTCTTTATACCTGCTGAATTGAATTTCTTGTTGGCTGCATCAGAAAAGGCTCTCTTTGGCATTAGTAGGGCTGAGGCCATATGGTCTGCTTGCCATTCCATCCAATCATCATCAGTTACCAGCTCTCTTCTTCTATTGCATTCGATATCTATGGTACGACACTTTATGAAAGGCTGTGATTCTTCTTGAAGAAGATCAAATAATGATATCTGGTTTTTGTCTATACAATATATTTCTCGATGTAAGAACCAATGGCTAACCTCATGACTAAGTGTAAATCGCCCTCTTCTAACTTGGTCATCCTATAGTAGGCTGTTATCAATAAGAATAGTACCTTCATGCACCATTATTCTTTTAGCTTTTTCTTTTTCAGCGTCATATACAGGAATGCGACAATCATTAAATACCACCATTCCTAATATGGATTGAGCATGAGTTAAATCTTGGTAATCCATTTCTAGCTCCGTATAAGATTC
>JAAZJU010000111.1 GCA_012800195.1 Clostridia bacterium | reverse complement strand
TCTCTATCTCTGTCCCAGTCTCTTTCTCTGCCACAATCTCTTTCTCTATCCAGGTCTATATCTCGTTCAGTATCTCTATCCCAATCATGATCACAACATCTATCTCCCATTTTGCAAAACCTCCTTAAATATATCTGCACTATATAATATTCAGCTTTATAAAGGATGGTTAAGATTTTGGGATTGATTTTAGTCCAAATTTATTTTTAATTCAACTGGACAATGATCACTACCGAAAACTAGGGAATGGATGGCCGCTTCCTCAATTTTATCTTTAATTCTTTCCGAAACTAAAAAATAATCTATTCTCCACCCTATATTTCTATCCCGAGCCCGAGCCATATAGGACCACCAGGTATAAGCATCGGTGGTATCAGGGTATAAAAAACGGTAGGTATCTATAAAACCCGCTTCTAAGAGCTGGGTGAATTTATTCCTTTCATCATCAGTAAAACCAGCATTATTCCGATTAGTCTTGGGGTTTTTTAAATCTATTTCTTGGTGAGCCACATTGAGATCTCCACAAATAATAACTGGTTTCTTTTCATCTAGTTTCTTGAGATATTTTTTAAATTCTTCTTCCCATTCCATTCGATACTCTAAACGAGTTAGCCCCCGTTGAGAGTTAGGTGTATAAACAGTTACCATATAAAAATTCTGAAATTCCAGTGTAATAAGCCTACCTTCTTGATCATGTTCTTCTATTCCCAGACCATAGATAACACTTAAAGGTTCTTTTTTAGTAAAAATTGCTGTTCCCGAGTACCCTTTTTTTTGAGCATAATTCCAATACTGATAATAACCTTCTAATTCTAGATCAACTTGTCCTTCTTGCAATTTTGTTTCTTGAATGCAGAAAATGTCAGCATCTACTCTATTGAAATACTCTATAAATCCTTTGCCTAAATTAGCCCTCAGACCATTTACATTCCAAGATATTAACTTCAACTCTCATCCTCCTAGCAGAATAAATGATGATATAAAACAATATTTTAACTTATTGTAACAAATTTTACATAAGAATACTGGTAATTCCCACTATTTGCCCTTTTAAAAAAGTCCAAAAACTTCTAATATATAAATGAAGGGTATGGTTAGAAGGGTGGTTTTTTATTATGGAAAGAATTTTAATAATCGAAGATGAGGACCCTATTAGAGAATTAATTAAACTTCACTTAACCATGGCTGGGTATGAAGTTTTAGAAGCAGCTACTGGTTCTAAAGGTTTAGAGCTCATTAAAAACGAAGAAATAGACTTAATACTTTTAGATATTATGCTTCCTGGAATTGATGGTCTTAGTCTCTTACCGGAAATAACCAAGAGGGATGTTTCTGTAATTATGTTAACAGCCAAAGATGGTTTAAAGGATAAAATGCAAGGCTTTGACCTAGGGGCCGATGATTATATTACCAAACCCTTTCAAGCTGTAGAGCTTTTAGCTAGAATCAAAGCGGTCTTAAGGAGAAGTAATAAAAAAGCCTCTTCTTTGTCCTTTGACGATATCTCTATTAATTTAGAACAACACAAAGTCTTTAAGGGTGGAAAAGAAGTTGATTTAACCTTTAAGGAGTTTGAACTTTTAAAGTTATTAGTTGAAAATAAGGGCATGGTCATGACCCGAGAAAAACTCCTACAGCTTGTTTGGGATTATGACTATGAAGGTAATACTCGTACTGTGGATATGCATATCAAAAGACTTAGGGAAAAACTAGCTACAGATAAAATTAAAACTGTCTATAAGGTAGGCTACCGACTGGAGGCTTAAAAATGAAGTTCAGTTGGAGAATATTTTTTCTTTGTATAGGTGTTTATATTATCTCCTTGACTATTGTAGGGATAGTAGTTACCGAAAACACCTATAATAGTTCTTTGCAAGTGGAAATCGAAAGAAGCTTAGAGGAAGAAAACAACCTTCACTCTACTTTAACCCTCTACTTGTTAAATAATAAGCGTTATAACCGAGATAATCTGCATATTAAAGATTATAGCCAAAGCATGGTAGACATTTTTAAAACAGAAAAGGGCTACCTGGAGATTTTTGACGAACATATGAATTTATTGGCTACTAATTCTCCTAAGATTTGGCCCTTACCCCGGGAGGAACTGGAGGCCGCCTTAGCAGGTAAAAGGAACTTCATTCTTAGAGAAGATGGAGCCAAGCATTACCTATTTATTTCCGATGAGCTAAAGATTAATGAAGAAAAAATATTGGTAGGAATGATTAAAGATATAACCCATATTACTAATCAAAGAAATACCCAGTATCTTTTCTTTGTCAATGTTGGTTTATTGGGCCTATTTTTTGTGGCCATTATCACCAGCATTATTAGTAAATTTCTGATGCGTCCCATTGAACAACTGGGGCAAACTGCCAAAAGCATAGCTTCAGGAAATTACCAGGAACGGGTTAATATTAAAACAAACGACGAAATTGGTCTCTTGGGAGAGCAATTTAATACTATGGCCAAAGAAATTGATCAGAAAATCCAGCAATTAAAGACTGAAAGCCAAAGACAACAAAGATTTATTGACAATTTAACCCATGAACTCCGTACACCCTTAACTTCTATAATTGGTTATGCAGAGCTACTAAAAAGTATAGATTATGATCCTGATATCTTCCAAAAGAGTTTAAATTATATTCATTCTGAAGGTACGAGAATGTTAAATCTCTCTAATAAATTAATGGATGTAATTTTGCTCCGCCGCAAAGCTCTTCGACTAAAAACCATAGATATTCAAGAGCTTTTATACAATGTTCAAGGAATAATGAAGGTTAAAGCTCAAGAAAAAAACATCCAATTGGAGGTTAAGATAGTTGATTC
Organism: Clostridia bacterium; assembly: GCA_012800195.1. GTDB lineage: Bacteria > Bacillota > Peptococcia > Peptococcales > BICA1-8 > JAAZJU01. The sequence continues at coordinate 6,890 of JAAZJU010000111.1, read as the reverse complement.
CTTTGAAATTGAAGTAGATGCGGATTTATTTATAGGTGCTCTTGTCAACCTAATTGATAATGCCTTTAAGGCTAGTCCGTTAAATGCTAATGTCAGCATCGGTTCTAATATAGTGGATGATCAAAAAATTATCTTTATTGAAGACCAAGGCAAAGGTATTCCCCCTTTAGAACAGGAAAAAATATTGGAACCCTTTTATCGGCTGGAATATTCTCGTTCCCGCAGAGAAGGTGGCTTAGGCTTAGGATTAACCCTCTCTCAGGAAATTATTGCTGGTCATGGAGCCCAATTGAAAATTCATAGTAAAGAGAATATAGGCACAAGGTTTGAAATTGTTTTTTAAATGTTACAAAGATTTTACAACTCCGATATAGATTAGACATATGTACCTGCTAATATATGAATTGAAGTTAGGAACTATAAAATCTAAAGGAGGAGTTGTAGATGAAAAGATTTCTTACACTTGCTTTAGTACTTTTACTTAGCTTATCCCTTGTAGTTGGTTGTTCCAGCGATAAAGATCCTGCACCTGCAGATCCAGTTGAGGAAAACCAAGTTGAAGGCGATGTAGAAGGTACTGAAGGCGAAGAAGCTGTTGAAGACGAAGAAGCTGTTGAAGGTGAAGAAGAAGTAGAAGTAGAAGCTGAAGATGAAGAAGCAGCTGTTGAAGGCGAAGAAGAAGTAGTAGAAGAAAACGAAGAAGAAGCTGCTGAAGGCGAAGAAAAAGCAAACTAATAATATAGATTAATTAAGGGCTCTCGTAGAGCCCTTAATTTTTTTCCAGGGGTTAATAAGACCGCCTAAAAATGATATAATCTCCTTCTAGGGGGTGATTACTTGAAAAAGCTCGTTATTCTTTTTTTATTAATCTCTATATTACTTACAGCCTGTGCCCAAGATAGCTTTAAGAATAATCAAGTTTATTTAGTGGAAAGGGACGGCGATCATGAAGTTAGCGACTTTCAAGGTTTAATAGATACCCAAGGAAAGATCCCCTTTCTTGAAGCAGATCTGGGGTTTGCCCATTCTGAAAATTTAAATGAAAAAATACTAATTAATGTTGCCCCCCATGGCACAAAGGCCTTTTTTATGGAGAGATTGGCAAAGGAACAATTAGATCAGGTATTCTTAGGACAGTACAATGAACAGGTCAACCTCTATGAATATGATTTAGAGAAAGACTCATTAAGGCTTATTGCTGAACAGATACCTTTTATAACCAAAACAAGTTGGAATAATGATGGTAGCTTAATTGCCTTTAACGGTGGAAATAGATTAATGATTTACGATACTAAAAGAGGCAGATTCCTGATGGAACATATTTTACGCACAGATCCTGTTAGTTACTTCTTTTGGTCCCACAATGATAACAGGATTTATTCAGAACATCCAGACCAAGTCAATGGCAGCATCTATTATATAAATCTGCAAAAGAAAGTCGAAGCCTATGAAATTCGCGGAAATTTATATCTAAAAGGTCAATTGGATGACAACCTCTTTTATGGAACCCGGTGGATTGGTCTAGAAGAAGAAAACAACAGTGAAACTATTAAAGATAATATCTATACAGTTATTGTGGATAGTCAAAATAACATTGTTAAAGTTATTGGTAAAGGCATCTTCCGAGATGCTTACAAAAAATCCGTAATACTGGTAGGAACTAATAATTTTGGTCTTAATTATATTCCCAATATTGATAAGCCAGAAGAAGTTGTTAAGTTAAGTTCTGAATATATCTATGATGTGAAATTTGTTAATCAAGGTAATTTAGCCTATATAACAAAAAATAATAACCTAGATAGCAATCTATTTACCTTGCACTTGGTCAATGCCAATGGACGGGAAGTAAAAAGTATAGATATCTCTGGATCTAGATTTTCTTTATTTCCTAACGGGAAACGGGGTTTTGTAAGTGGTTTTAAAGAGGAAGTAGTTGACTTTACCACTAATGAAATAACTTCTGTAAATGAAGATTTTACCCCCAATGAATCCCTGAGCAAAACTATAAGAGGGGCAGTAGATCTCCTGTATAAAAATGCAGTCTATGGCTATAATGACTGGCAAATTGCTCGTAAATATTTTGCAGAACAAGAAAATAATGAGCAGTGGGCTTTTCTTAAAGAAAAGAGTACTAAAGCTAATATTCCTCCCTATAAAGTAGACATTTCCCTCTTGGAGGAAGATATAGACCAGGCTAGCGCAACCATTACTATAAATATTTCTATCATCGAGAGCACTGGAGATGAATACCAGGATAAGTATACTTTGAAATTGGTCAAAAAAAATAATGATTGGTTGGTGATTGAAAAATCCGATGGCTAGCCATCGGATTTTTTATTTACATATTTATTATTCTGCGCTTATTATTGGGAAAAAGCAATTGATATCCTCTTCCTCTGGGATGGATGTCTTTTATATTTCCTTTAAAGATAACTCTTCCCTCTAAATCTAAAAAAGTTTGGGGTCTTACAAGATTGCGTGGTAACTTAAAATCAATAATCCCACTTTCCTTGAGAATATAATAAACAAATTCGGAGCAAAGAAACCGATAATCAGAACAAGCTTCTCGATTAAATAGGCCGTGATAAAGCCCCCGGTAATTGTACTTATATTTTTTACTATTGGAAATAAATTGAGCGATTAAAGCGGTGGCCTTTTCGTATTGTTCTTTGGTAACCTCCAATTCAATGATTACCCCCGGTATTTCCTTTTGATATTTATTAAGACCAGTATTAACCTCCTCATGCTTAAATACACCAATAAAGGGGATAAAAGCATACTTTCTTCCAAAACTATACATGTGATTTAATCTTTTATCTAGAGAAATTGCCGCATGGGTATATTCGTCCTTTTTGAAAAATTGTATTAATTTACCTAAGAAAGTATTAGTTCTGGTAACTACTATATATAAATTATGTTTTTGCATTTTAGACTTTCCTCACTTGTCTATATTGTTAGAAATATTCATAACCCACCTACTAACTTATATATTGTAACTGCATTTAAAATATTATTCAACTGTATAAAAAACCAAAAAATAACCATTGGCAGGAAATTTTCCTTCCTACCAATGGTTTATAATGTAAATCTTCTATCTTCCTTGGAAATTAGGTTTTCTCTTCTCCTTAAAAGCTTGCACGCCTTCCTGATGATCCTCTGTTTGCATACATATTGTCTGTAAATCGGCTTCTAATTCAGTCATGTTCTCTATACTTAAGTCATAAGTTCGATTTAAGGCTTTTTTCATTAGCCCCAAAGCTACTGGTGCGGAGTCTGCAAGTCTTTGGGCAAACTGATAAGTAGCATCTTTTAGTTCTTCAGGGGGGAATACCTGATTTACTATGCCTAGACTTAAAGCCTTGTCGGCATTAATCAACTCCGCTGTAAACATGAGTTCCTTAGCTTTATGTAAACCAACTACTCTAGGCAAGAGATATAAGCCTCCACAATCAGGTACAAGACCCACATTGATAAAACTTTGACCAAATCTTGCTGTTTGGGAACAATACACTATATCGCAGGCCAAAGCTAAATTAAATCCTGCCCCTGCAGCTACTCCGTTAACCATAGCTATAATTGGTTTTTCCATATTCATCATAGTTGTCACCAAAGCTCCTGCTTGGACAATAAAATCCCTAGCTTCCACAGGATTTTTCAGCCCAACTATATGGAATAAATCCCCTCCAGCACTAAAGGCTTTGCCATTACCTGTTAATACTACTACCCTAATTGTTTTATCCCTCTCTACTTCCTGTAAAGCAGCCATAAAATCATCAACAAAATCCTGATTGAAAGAATTCATAGCCTTAGGTCTATTCATCATAATAGTAGCTATGCTTCCTTGCTTCTCTAGCAAAACAGCCTTTTCTTCCATGACAGATCTCCCCCTTTTTTGAATTTATTTTAATTATAACATAATAAAGAAAAAACAGTATTTGCGCAGAAAATTTCATGGAATATTGTGGTAGAAGCTCGGTTTTTAGGTATACTAGTATTATTAGGCTACAATTTAGGTTCTCAAAGGGAGTGGTTATGATGTGGTTTTCCAAGCACCACAAAGAAGTTTTAAAGGAATTAGAAGTTGCCCAATCCACTGGGCTTACTACGGAGGAGGCTCAACTAAGGCTCCTGAAATATGGACCCAATAAACTAAAGAGCAAACCTAAGAAAAGCATATTTTGCCTTTTTCTAGCCCAACTTCAAGATATGCTCATCTATGTGCTTTTAGGAGCCGCACTGATAACGCTCCTCATTGGCGAACATATAGATGCCATTATTATTTTGTTAGTTGTACTCTTAAACGCAGCTATTGGGGTCATTCAAGAGTATAAAGCGGAACAAGCAGTAGAAGCCTTACAAAAAATGTCCACACCAAAGGCTTTAGTTCGTAGGGATGGGGAGACTAAGGAAATAAGCTCTGAAGAGATAGTTCCCGGAGATATTGTTATTTTAGATGCAGGCAGACTAGTACCTGCAGATATAAGGCTTTTAGAAACTGCTAATCTGCAAATAGAAGAGTCAGCCTTAACAGGAGAATCGGTTCCTTCCGATAAAAATGCTCTTGATGTTCATGAGCACCCCCAAACTCCCTTAGGGGACCAAAGCAATATGGCTTTCATGTCCACAATTACCACTTATGGTAGAGGTGAAGGGGTTGTGGTGGCCACTGCTATGAACACCGAAATGGGGAAAATAGCTAAAGCCTTAGATGAAGATATTCTAGAATTAACCCCTCTCCAAAAAAGAATGGAAGAACTAGGGAAAACCCTAGGTTATTTAGCCATTGGGGTCTGCGCTCTGATAATGATTATTGCTCTACTCCAAAAAAGGGATTTGTTTGACACTTTTCTTTTAGCTATTAGCTTAGCCGTAGCAGCTATTCCTGAGGGATTACCAGCTATTGTAGCTATAGTTTTGGCTTTAGGTGTTACTCGAATGTCTAAAATTAACGCTATTATTAAAAAATTACCTGCCGTTGAAACCCTAGGTTCCGTTAATATTATCTGTTCCGATAAGACAGGCACTCTTACCCAAAATAAAATGACTGTAGTTAAATACTGTATCTCAAATCAGCTTAGTGATGTCCCTAGTGAAGAAATGCTTCTAACCGCCTCCCCTGATCAAAGGGAAATGATTAAATCTTTTATTTTATGTTCCGATGCCACCCATGATAATGAGAAAGGCACCGGAGATCCAACAGAAATAGCCTTGATAGTCCTAGGGGAAAAATATGGACTTAAGAAAGATGCCTTAAATAAAGCTCACCCCAGGATTTCAGAGCATCCCTTTGATTCTGAAAGAAAGCTAATGTCCACTTTAAATATTGAAGGAAAAGGCTACCGGGTCCATACCAAAGGCGCTATAGATAACCTCTTGGAAATCTGCACCCAGGTTTTAATAAATGGTCAAGTTGTTCCACTTACCTTTGAAATGAAGCAAAAGTATTTAGCTGTAACGGAAAAAATGTCTCAACAAGCCTTAAGAGTTTTGGCCACAGCCTATAAGGATACTGAAACCCCTATCGAACCATGTGAAATGGAAAAGGATTTAACCTTTTTGGGCTTAGTGGGAATGATCGATCCTCCCAGACTAGAAGTAAGAGATTCAATCCAAAAAGCTAGAAGAGCTGGGGTTACCCCTGTGATGATTACCGGGGATCATAAAATTACTGCCTTCGCTATAGCTAAAGATTTGGGGATTGCAGAAACCATAGAACAATGTATTACTGGGGCTGAATTGGACATGTTGAGTGATGAAGAATTTGCTCAGCAGGTTAATAATTACCGGGTTTTTGCAAGAGTTTCTCCTGAACATAAGGTAAAGATTGTCAAGGGCTATAAAGCCCAAGGCAATATTGTTTCCATGACTGGTGATGGTGTTAATGATGCTCCTTCCTTAAAAAATGCCGACATTGGTGTAGCTATGGGTATAACAGGCACAGATGTTTCTAAAGGTGCCAGTGATATGATTTTAGTCGATGATAATTTTACAACCATTGTTCACGCTATTGAAGAAGGTCGGAATATCTATAATAACATAAAAAAATCTGTCATCTTTTTATTATCCTGTAATCTAGGAGAGGTAATTGCCATCTTCTTTTCAGTGTTATTCTTTTGGCCTACACCTCTTCTTCCCACCCAAATACTTTGGATAAATTTAATAACCGATAGTTTACCAGCAATCGGACTAGGAGTTGATCCAGGGGACAAAAATGTTATGTTAAAAAAACCACGGGATCCCAAAGAAAGTTTCTTTGCTGAAGGAGCTGCATTTCGAGCTATTCTAGGTGGAATACTGATTGGGGCCTTGACTATTCTAGCCTTCCGCATCGGTCTAATGGAATATGGTTACACTTTAAGCTCTAAAGACATTCCCCAGTATCCTTTAACCTATGCCCGAACCATGGCTTTTGTGGTCCTTGCTGCTTCCCAACTTTTTTATTCATTAACAATGAGAAATTCTACCCAATCAGTGTTTCAAATTGGCCTTTTTTCTAACAAATTTCTAATAGGGTCTATCATAGTAGGGATATTTTTACAATTAATAGTTATTTCCGTTCCCTTTTTGGCTGATGCCTTTAAGTTACATAATTTATCTGCTAGAGATTGGATTATAGTGATTGCCCTAGCCTTAATCCCCTTTGCAGTAAATGAAATAATCAAGATCTTTCTGCGCATGGCTAAAAGATAAAAAAGCATCTATTATCGGCTCAATGCTGATAATAGATGCTTTTTAAATACCATCAATATTTTCTACTTTAATAAGCCCCTAGTCTCCAAGTTTTTGTATAAGGAATGGAAGATAGGCCACATGGGTATATCGTCCTTTTCATCTACACCAATATACTCCAATTCATCATATAATTTTTCTGCTAGAAATTTAAATACGCT
>JAAZJU010000110.1 GCA_012800195.1 Clostridia bacterium | reverse complement strand
TTATATATTTTAAAGTGCAAAATTCACCCCTCCTTCAGTTACCATATAAATATATATGATACTAAAGGAGGGTTTATGTTTCTTTAAAAGGTTCTTTACCTAAGGACTGTAGGTACCACTGCATCTATTAGCCCGATTACCAATGCAGCTAATAAGGCTCCCAAAATACTTACCGATAATTGCCCTGGGATAATAAATTGGGCGGCATAGATCACTATGGCAGCCACTAAGAAACCAACTATACCCCTACTTTGCGGAGATTTGTTTTCCCCCAATAAACTTTCAGCTACCCAACCTAAAAGTGCTATTACTAATGCTGCTATTAAAGCTCCTGTAAAGCCATTAACTGCAACTCCTGGGACAAACCAACTTACTACCAAAAGTACTAATGCGGAAACAACAAATCTAATAATAGTTCCTAACACACAAATGCACCTCCTAAAATTTTGTTTTTTCTTGCTTATCATTAGCTTTTACCAAAGAAGCTTAAGTATACTAAATCCTTAGTTGCATTTTAAATTTTTACATGCTAAAATATGATTTGTTGAAAATCTGGAATTAAGTATATATTTTACCCCTTTAAAGGAGGTGACTTACAGTGGCGAATATTAAATCCGCTGCCAAACGTGCTAGAAAAGCAAAAGCTCGTGCTATGAGAAACCGTGCAGTAAAATCTAATTTAAAAACAACTATCAAGCGTTTTGAAGAAGCTCTACAAAATACTAACACAGAAGATGCTAAAATTCTTTTAAATAAAGCAATCAAAACTATCGATAAAGCTGCTGCCAAGGGTGTTATCCATCAAAATAATGCAGCTAACAAAAAATCCCGTTTAGCTAAGGCTTTCAACAAAGTTGTAAGCTAAAACTTAAGTCGCTTAGGCGGCTTTTTTTGTGCCATTAAAAAGGGATTAGTAGCCTCACTACTAATCCCTTGATTTTATTTACTGTAACAAAGCTGGATAACTAAAGTTTCCAAAAGCTCTTTAGCTTCCCCTCCACCAGTTTTTAATTGTACTTCTACTTCCAATAATCTTTCTAAAGTCTTAACTAATTGTTCAAGATTAAAGTTGTGACTTTGTTTTAAAATCTTGGAAATTGTATATGGATGGGCTTTTAAACGCTCTCTTATTTGTTTTTCTGAATATCCCTGATTTAGCATATCCTTTGCAATTAAGATCATCCTAAAATGACTAACTAAGCGATAAATAATAGCCATAGGTGCCTCCCCCATGGTTAAGGAGTAGGCTAGTAATTCCAAGGCTCTTTTGCCCTCTTTATTAGCAACACTATCTAGTAAATTGAATATATTTATTTCTGGGTTTTTAGAAATTATTGTTTGTACATCCTCTAAGGAAACCTGGGCTTGATTATGACAATATAAATCTAGCTTTTCTAATTCTTTTTCTAGTTTTTCTAATCCCTCGCTACCTACCAATCGCAGATATTCTACCCCTTGGGCATCTATAGTTTTCCCTTTTTCTTTGAAAAAAGCTTTTATCCATTGCTCTAGTTTAACCTTATCCAAAGGTGCAAATTCTACTACTTGTCCTGATTTTTCCAAAGACTTATAGATCTTTTTTCTTTGATCAGCTTTGCCGTTAACCTGAAAGATAAGACAACAGCTTAAGTTGGGATTATCTAGATAATCGAGTAAGGCTTTTTCATCATCCTTTTCTTGCCCCTTGGTGGTTAAAAAATAGGGTGGATTTTTTACAATTACCACCCTTTTTTCACTCCTTACCGGTAAAATATTAGCTATATCAATCACTTGTTTAGCAGGTATCTTTTCCCCATCTAAAACATCTAAATTAAAGGCTTCAAGCTCTTTATTAAGAAGTTTGCTTTTAATTTGTTCACAAACCCTATTAATTAATAGTTTTTCTGAGCCGTGGAAGAGATAGATGGGAGAAAAAACCCCTCTTTTTATACTATTTAAAATACCAGGATAATCCATAATATCACTTCCTAATACCGATAAGTTCTTAAATTATTATTGGAACTAAAAGTCCTTCTTTTTCTTCTCTTCTTAATTATTCTTCTAGAAGATTTAGCTAGGATTTGCACCAAAAATAGGCCTGCAAAAAGATTAATTGCACCTCTTAGCCAGTTGATAGGTTTTTTTGCTCCATCCAGAGCCTGGACCGGGATTTTATCTACTTCTTTCCCATCTATGTTGATTACCAAATGTCCTAAAATGTCCCCTTCCTTGATAGGTAACTTTATTTCATCTAATTG
>JAAZJU010000109.1 GCA_012800195.1 Clostridia bacterium | reverse complement strand
GAATTATTTAAATTAATTAGGTGTTTTCGTAAAATATTTAGAGCCTGATTAGAACTGCGTCCCCTAATCCTCTCTCTATCACCTGAAAACATAGCTTTTTCACAAAATTTAATACTTTGACCCACTAAGGCAATATAAACTAGTCCCACTGGTTTTCCCTCACTTGATGCGGGGCCAGCGTTCCCCGTAATAGCAAGAGCTAAGTCAGTATTTAAAAGCTTTAAAGCTCCTTGAGCCATCAATAAGGCAGTTTCAGAACTAATAGCACCCGAAGTGGCTAAAACTTCCTCTGGTATATTAAGCAGCTTAGCTTTTATTTCATTATCATAAGCTACTATACCACCTTTAAAACATTGGGAACTACCAGGCACATTGGTTACCCTTTTAGCTATCAATCCTCCCGTACAAGATTCTGCAGTAGCCAGTGTTAATCCTTTTTCCTTAAGCAAGTTCACTATTATTTCTTCTAATTGCTCCTGGTCAACACCATAGCAATATTCCCCAACCCTACTCATGATTTCTCTTTTTAGAGGTTGGATAATTTTCAGGAAAGTTTCCCGATCTGAAACTTTTGCAGTTATTCTACAATGGATTTCACCCTCCTTGGCTAATAAAGCTAAGGTAGGATTATTTTGATTGTGAAACAAATCTATTAACTCTTTTTCTAATTTGGATTCAGAAATTCCAATAAATTTTAAGGTTTGAGAATATATGCCTACCCTTTCCCTTTGAGTAAGTTTCATTAACCGAGGAAGAGCCGCTTTTAGGAAAACATCTTGCATTTCACTGGGTGGACCAGGAAGGAATATAAAATATTTATTATTGTTTTCTAAAAGTACACCACTAGCTGTTCCGATACTGTTCTCTAAAATTATCGACCCTTGAGGAATTAGAGCCTGCCTTAAATTATTGGGAGGCATTTCTTGACCTCTCTTGCTAAAAAATTCTTTAAGCCTTTGTACTTCCTTTGGATCTTCATAAAGGGGTATACTTAAAAGTCCTGTAAGAGCCTCTTTAGTTAGATCATCCTCGGTAGGTCCTAAACCACCAGTAAAGATTATTAAATCAGACCTGCCCATAGCAATCTTTATTGTTTCTTGCAGTCGAGCAAGATTATCTCCTACATTAGTCTGAAAAAAAACATCAATTCCCAAATTGGCCAATTCCTTGGCTATAAAAGGTGAATTGGTATCCACTTGATCTCCTAACAATAATTCAGTGCCCACACAAATTATTTCACTTTTCAAGCTAAACCCCCCAGTATTTTTCAGATAACTAACTACATATTAACACAGTAATTTTATGTTAAACAGTATTTTAAAAAGGCGGCTCCTAGGCCGCCAAAATATTTCTTATTTTATCCCCATCTATCTTTTCATATTCTTTAAGTATTTCCGCTATTCTTAGTAAGACCTGGGAATTATTTTTAATTAATTCTTGTACGATTAGTTCTTCTTCAGAAATAATATTTTTAATTTCGTTATTTAGCATCTCTGAAGGAATGTTTTCAAAAGATAATATACCTAAAGTTGAGAGTCCTGTACTGATTATAGTTTTGGCTATTTTAACCGCTTGCTGATAATCATTCCCTGCTCCTGTGCTTTTATTACCCAAAACTACCTCTTCTGCCATTGCTCCTGCTAAACAAACCTTAATCTGATCCCTAAGTTCCTTTGCGGTATATAATAATTGGTCTTCTTCTTGATTTTGTCTAACATAACCTAGGGCATTTGCTCTAGAAGTAACCGTTACTTGGGAAACAGAATTGGGCTTAACAAGCTCACTAATAAGGGCATGTCCAGCTTCATGGAGAGCAACTCTATTTAGGATTTCTGGATTAGATTTATTAGCTAATTTTTCCCCCAACATTACTTTATCCACTGCTTCTTTTAAATGTATTGTTTTAATAGTTTTAGATTTTTCCCGTAAAGCCAAAATTGCTGCTTCGTTAGCTACATTTTCTAAATGGGCACCAGAAAAATTATAGGTTTCTTTAGCAATATCCTCCAAATTAACATCAGCATCTAATTGTTTATTTCGACAATGTAATTTTAATATTTCTAATCTTCCCTCTAGGGTAGGTAAATCTACCTTAACTTGCCTATCAAAACGACCTGGCCGTAATAAGGCTGGATCCAATAAATCTGGCCTGTTAGTGGCTCCAATAATTAAAATACTAATGTCCTCTTGGGTAGTTAGCCCATCCATTTCCACTAACAATTGATTAAGGGTTTGATCATATTCCATATGGTTTGAGTTTTGACCTCTTTTTCCACCTAAAACATCTATCTCATCAATAAAGATAATAGCTCTGTTTTTTTTAGCCTTTTTAGCCTTATCCCTAGCCCCTTGGAAAAGCTTCCTAACCCTTTGGGCTCCAACTCCAGCATACATTTCAATAAATTCTGAACCAGAGGTTGATAAATATATTGCATCGGAATAAGTAGCGGCAGCCTTCGCCAATAGGGTCTTGCCTGTCCCCGGCGGTCCAGTAAGCAAGATTCCTTTTAAAGGTCTAATCCCCCTAGTAATTACTTCTTCAGATTTAATGAGAAATTCTAAGGCTTCCTGAAGTTCCCTTTTTGCTACAGCCTGTCCTCCAATTTGATCAAATTGAAAACCATCACTAGAGATTACCTCTTGGTAATTTTCAACCTTTAATAAGCCTCTTCGGCCAAGGGCTACATAAAGAAAATAGAACATAAACCCCAATATTATCAAGGGAATAATATCAAAACCTAAAAAAAGCAGAAATCCTAAAATCCCTACCATTACACCAATTAGTAATTCTAATTTCATAAAAAATCACTTCCTAGTCCATTTACTATCAAGGGATATTCATCGGAACGATTAAACATCAGATATAAATAATTCTCCTTATCCTCAAGTTGTAAATATAGATATTTATCATCGATTGTTAATTTAGGCTTTGTTAATCCATAATCTTGGGCCAAATAATTAATTTTTTCTTGTAAATGGCTATAATTGCCTAGAGATAAAGTTTCATAAATGACAGGATGTGCTTCCTCATAAAATTTGAGAATCTTTTTATTGGGATTGCTTTGTAGCTCTAAATAGATGGGCTTTTTCGATAACATCTGTTCATTATTATTTAGAAAGTTTTGAAACTCCTGGGCAAAATTAACTGTAGGACTTAATTTTAGTTTAAGTAAAGGAGAATGGGATTTTTCGCTTAGTTCATAACTAGTAATAATATTGGAATTTTCTAATACTGTGGAAAGGGGTTGGTTTATAAAGTATTTATTATAAAAAAAATAACCGCTTAACAATACTCCTAAAGTAAGTAACGCAATTACACCCGTGTAAACTACTCTATTTAATTTTCCAATCATTATCTAGCCTCCTTTCAGGATACTATTATAACAAAGCCAGAAGTAGGATACCTTATGAAATGATTGGAATAACAAAATCTTCCTACATAATAATAAGGTAGATTTTGTTATATTCGTTACGGAAATTCATAGTTTAAGGTGGAATACAATTTCCTACGAATAATAAAAAAAATCGCCTTAAGCGATTTTAAAGTTTACTTATAAGAATAAAAGTAATCCTATGATTATCCTAGTAACTAATCCAGCGGCTAAATCATCCAGCATTATTCCTAAACCACCCGGGTACTTTTGTAATTTATCTATAAAATAAAATTTCTTAATATCAAATAATCTAAATAAAATAAAGGCTAATGGGTAGTAAGTAAGGGGTATGTTCCAAAGAGCAATCCAAATGCCCACTATTTCATCCCAAACAATTTTAGGGCTGTCCTTTTCCCTTAAAATTTCCTCCCCCCGTTGACAAATATATACTCCTAGGAAGATCGCTATAATGATACCTAGTAAGGAAACTGGGCATAAGTAATAAATTCCAAGGCCCAATAATGAACCCCATGTGCCTGGAGCTGGCTTCAGGTAACCACTTCCCAGGCCAGTGGCTAAGGCAGAAATTAAAAGGTTCATTACTTAAGCCCTACCTTTAATACTCTAGCAGCTTTCACAAAGTAATCTACCCCGGAATAAATGGTAAAGAATACCGCAATATAAAGTAAGATTGTAGCTAAAGGAATGCTAATAATAGTTAATAAAAAATCGTTGATTAATAAAGCTACAATAGCTACTATTTGGCTCACAGTTTTATATTTTCCTAATTTACTAGCTGCAATTATCAACCCTTCCGCAGCTGCAATACTCCGTAATCCCGTCACTGCAAACTCTCTACCTATAATGATTATGGCAATCCAGCCAGAGATTTTTCCTAGTTGTACTAAAGAAATTAGAGCTGCGGAAACCAACAATTTATCTGCTAAAGGATCCATAAATTTACCAAGGTTAGTTATTTGTTTAGTTTTTCTAGCGATATATCCATCTAATCCATCAGTACTAGCAGCAATAATAAAAACTGCTGCAGCAATATACTGACCATAGGGTATTTTCACCAAAAGAAAAAACATAAATACAGGAACTAATAATATCCTAAAAAGCGTTAATAGATTAGGTATGTTCACCAACGATCTCTCCTATTAAATCATAATCTTCTAAATGAGTAATCTTAACCTTAATCATTTTACCAGGAACCATATTTTCTGTGGTTTCAACAAGTATTACTGGATCTATATCTGGTGCCTCCCCTTCACTTCTACAAATCCAAAGATTTGCATAATCCGGATGGAGCCCTTCTACTTGGACCATTTTAGTTGTACCTAGATAGCTAGCATGCTTCTCTCTTAAAATTTCATATTGTAATCCCATTAATTTTTCTAAGCGTTTTTCTTTGATATTTTCATCAACTTGTTTATGCATTTTTCCTGCAGGAGTATCCTCCTCTAAGGAATAAGTAAAGGCTCCTACTCTATCCAATTTCATCTCTTTTAAAAACTCTAAAAGATTAATAAAATTTTCATTGGTTTCTCCAGGAAAACCTACAATAAATGTTGATCTTATTGTGATATTTGGTACTTTACTTCTGAGTTTGTTTAATAGACCCTTAATTTTTTCTTGGGTAATATTTCTACCCATTTTTCTTAGGATAGCATCATCCCCATGTTGAATAGGAATATCAATATATTTACAAACTTTTGGTTCTTTTTGAATAACTTCTATTAACTCATCAGTAAAAGAATTAGGATAACAATATAATAATCTTATCCACCTAAGATCTTTTATTGTGGCTAATTTTTTTATTAATTCAGGTAGCTTTAACTCACCATATATATCTTTACCATATTGAGTTGTATCTTGGGCAACCAAAATAATCTCTTTGGTTCCTCTAGCAACTAATTCTTTTGCCTCTTTAAAAATGGCTTCTAGAGGCCTACTTCTATACCTCCCCCTTAATTGAGGTATTACACAATAAGTACAGTGGTTATCACAACCCTCGGCAATTCGGATATAAGCGTAATGACCAGGAGTAGTAACATATCGAGGTAATTCCATGTATTTTTCTGCGTTCTCTTTATTTATTCTAACAATTTTTTGGGAATTTTCCAAAGCCTCATTAATTACTTCAATTATTTGATGATAATTATTAGTTCCTAAAAAAGCGTCAATTTCAGGAATTTCTTGCATAAGTTCTTCCTGATACTTTTGTACTAAACAACCTACAACAATCAAAATTTTACAATGGCCAGTTTTTTTATATTCAGCCATCTCTAAAATTGTATTTATTGATTCTTCTTTAGCACTAGTAATAAACCCGCAGGTGTTAATAATGATAATCTCTGCCAATTCAGGTTCTTCAGTAAAATTTAATTTAGTCTCTTTAATAAGAGCAATCATATTCTCTGAATCTACTAAATTTTTTGCACAGCCCAAAGAAATCAATGCTACATTATTTGCCATCTCTGTTATCCTTTCTTTTAACTCAAAATTAGTATAATACAAGGATGTTTTAGTGTCAAAATAAATCCTCTCCAGAACTGGAGAGGATTTTCTTTAAGTCGATAGACTTGTAATTAATGATAATCCATGCTGTATCCGGCTATTTTATGAAAATTTATATATATTTTCATTTATGGTGCATGTGCCGTCGTAAACATATGCTTTTTTGTCACTTAAACTATGGCAATTAAAACCCTAGCTGAGCTAATTCTTCCTCATAGTTTTCTAAAGTAAAGCTTTGAGTAATAACCTGTCCTTTATTACCTAATGTACCTAGCTCTTTATTACCTAGCTGGATTTTTGCAGCTCCAGCATTACCTAGGGTAAAGGTGATTTTTTCTTCGGCTTCTATAACCGCTGTTTCTCCTTGGGCCATGGTTTTCTCATAGACAATTTCACCATCACCATAAACCCTTACCCAACAATTTTGATCTAAAATTTCTATAGTTAAAACTAGTTTATCTAATATTTGTTCCTCTTCGCTATTTTGTTCATCTTCAAAATCCGAAGGTAGTTCATTTCCATTATTTTGTTCATTATCACTACCCGGTATATTGTTTTCAATACCTATATTAGGCTGTTTTGAGGGATCCTGCCCAGGACCTTCATTAAAAGATACATATAATTTTTGCAGTCCCAACAGCGTTGCAATTGCAATTATCCCTAGAATTAATTTAATGTATTTTCTATTAGGACCTTGATTTTGTTCTGGTGAGTATTTTTTTATAGGTTGAGGCTGTATCTCCTCTACTTGTGGTTCTGTCTCTTCATAAGCGGCTATTAATTCTTTTTCATCTAGTTCTAGTAATTTTGCATAGGTTTTCAAAAAACCTTTAATATATACATTCCCTGGTAGTATTTTAAAGTTTTCTTCCTCCAGAGCTTGTATATATCTCGCCCGGATTTTTGTTATATTCTCAACATCTGTTAATGTTAGATTTTTTTTAAGTCTTGCTTCTTTTAATTTTTCACCTATTCCAACCATGACATCACCTCTCTCATACCCTCACCTTAGACTATTCGTTAATGAATTATTTTTTCCTTCTCTATTATATTATTAATAATTTCCAAACAACCTCTGATAATCTTCTACCGAAATTAATACCTGTCGTGGCTTACTACCTTCATATCCACCCACTATACCTTTTTTCTCCATAATGTCAATTATTCGGGCTGCCCGATTATAACCAATTCTAAAGCGTCTTTGGATAAGGGAGATAGATGCCTGTCCATTCTCAATAAATATTTTGGCTACTTCAGGAATTAATGGATCGTCTTCGGTTTCTTCCTTTGAACTATCAACAGTTATAACCTCTTGGTCTAAAATTCCTTCTTGATATTTAGGCTTAGCCTGAGCCTTTAAAAATTCTACTACTTCTTCTACCTCTTTATCAGAAACAAAGGCACCTTGTAATCTTACAGGCTTAGGAAAACCTGTGGGATAAAATAACATATCCCCCTTACCTAATAACTTTTCAGCTCCGTTCATATCCAAAATAGTTCGGGAATCTGTTTGAGAAGAAACAGCAAAAGCTATTCTAGATGGTATATTAGCTTTAATTATTCCAGTAATAACATCTACAGAAGGTCTTTGAGTTGCCACCACTAAATGGATCCCACAAGCTCTAGCCATCTGAGCTAATCTACAAATGGCATCCTCCACATCAGCAGGAGCTACCATCATAAGATCTGCCAATTCATCAATTAAAACCACTATATAGGGAAGCTGATTGGGGCCTTGATTATAGCGATTAATATCCTTTACACCACTAGCCGCAAATAATTCATATCTATTTTCCATTTCATGTACCGCCCACCGTAGGGCTGAGGCAGCCTTTTTGGCATCAGTTATTACAGGTGATATTAAATGAGGAATACCATTAAAAGTGCTCAATTCAACCATCTTAGGGTCAATCATTAAAAATTTTACTTCTGTGGGCTTAGACTTAAATAAAATACTGGTAATTAAAGTATTCATACAAACACTTTTTCCTGAACCAGTGGCTCCTGCTATCAAGAGATGAGGCATTTGAGCCAAATCAGTTACCACAGATTTCCCTGCAATATCTTTACCTAATACCACAGATAAATTAGATTTAGATTCTTGAAATTCCTTACTCTCCAAAACTTCCCGTAAACTTACAGTAGCAATTTCAGAATTTGGAACTTCGATGCCAATTGCGGCCTTACCGGGAATAGGTGCTTCTATCCTTACATCAGCAGAAGCTAAACTTAAAGCAATATCATCGGCTAAATTGACAATCCGGCTGACCTTTACCCCAGGTGCTGGTTGCAACTCATAGCGGGTAATAGAGGGACCACAACTAACCTGCACCACCTTAGCTGATACACCAAAGCTTTCCAAGGTATTTTGTAATAAATAAATATTATCATTGATGTCCCTTTGAGTTAAGGTGTTTTTATTTCTTTTTACCCTATTTAAGATGTTTATGGGTGGTAAAACAAATTCCCCTTCAAAATTGTTTTCAATGTTGTCTATAAAAATTTCTGTTTCTTCTTCCTTTTTGATAGCTTTTTTAAGGGTTTTATCCTCGTCTGTTTCAGGCTCTTCATAATGATTAATTATTAAAGGTTGTTCCTTAACTTGTAGGTGATTTTTAGATGGTTTAGGGATATTTTCATATCCACCCTTTTCCTCCACTGTTACAAAAATGAAGTCTTCAATTTGGTCTTTAATCTTTTTTAAAAAACCTATAAATAAGGAAAAAATGCGTTTTGTTAATTCTCCAAAGGTGGATTTGGTTATGTATAATAATGAAGCAATCCATATAGATATCAATACTATATAAGAACCTACTACCCCAAAAATGGTAACCGTTACATAACTAATAATAGCCCCTATTAACCCTCCACCTAATCCATTGTAACCACTTTCTATAGTTTGCTCAGCCAAGGGTAATTGTAAGTGGAGATGGGTTAAAATGCTAAAAATTAAAGCAATATTGATAAGGACTTGAATTTTATTAATTTTCACTTTCTTAAAGATAATTGCTATACCAGTGATAAGCAGTAAAAATGGAATGAGGTATTTACCTTCCCCTGCTAGACCTACTAGCATTCTTGTCAGCATTTTACCTAATATCCCTGGTCCCTCTTCCCTTAGTTCAAAAGGGCCTGAGGGGGAAATTGTTAAAATCCAAAACATATAAACCGCTATAGCTATGATTGCAATGCCTAAAGCATCATATTTAACCTCATCAATAAATTGTTTTTTTCTTTTGGTCATGTTGCCCCTTCTCCTATACTTAAGCTTTAAACATATAAATATTATAAGAATTGATTTCCATAATATCTTTATTATATCAATATCTATTATTAATAACAATTAAATCGAAAAAGCTAGGAAATCAATAGATTGCCTAGCTTTTATTGAAATTAAATATTAATAATTTCCCCAGGTTGTAAATATGTTTTTAAATAATCAGCGGGGTCGGTACTATAAAGTCTTATTATTTTAAACTTATTTAAATGAATATGTTCAACCTGCATTTGAATTCCATCATAGATTATTTCTTGATAGTTACCTGGCTTTGTATCTTCCTCAAATATAGTGGAAATTGGCATAATAGTATATAATACATCATCCATGATTAATGAATACCACCTTGTAAGTTCTTTTCTTCAATTAATTGTTTTAACTTAGCGGTAGCTTCAGATATGGTGCCTAATTCGTCTATTAATCCACATTTTACCGCATCTTTACCCACTATCACTGTACCTATATCTCTGGACAAATCCCCCATCTTGAACATTAATTCTCTAAAATTCTCTTCAGTAATATTAGAATTCTCCACAACAAATTGAACTACTCTATCTTGCATTCTTTCTAAATAATCCAAGGTTGCTGGAACTCCAATTACTAAGCCAGTAAGACGAACTGGGTGGATAGTCATTGTAGCAGTTGGTGCAATAAAAGAATAATTTGAGGCTACAGCTATAGGTACACCTATACTATGCCCTCCGCCTAGTACGAGGGATACAGTAGGTTTAGAAAGTCCTTTAATCATTTCGGCAATTGCCAAACCAGCTTCCACATCACCACCAACAGTATTAAGAATTACCAACATACCCTCAATATCTGGATTTTGATCTACAGCAACTAATTGGGGTATGAGATGTTCGTATTTAGTAGTTTTATTTTGGGGAGGTAATATTGTATGGCCTTCTACTTGGCCGATAATGGTCATACAATGGATGTTACTTTTGTATGTGGGAATATTGCTTTCACCCAATTCTTTAATGGCTTCAATTTCAGGTTTTATGTTTTTAGTTTTTCTTTTACTAGGTTTCGGAGCAACAGGGGGGGTGATTGGAGGAGCCTGTTTAGGGTTTTGCACCTTAGTAGGCAAATTAGCTGCATGAATTTTTTTATTAAAAAAACCAGAATTGTAATACAAATTACATTCACTCCTCTAGAATTTATTCTACTATTCCCATCTCTCAATAGAATTTCCCAAAAGGAAAAAAAAATGCACAGAGAAAATCTCTGTGCTTATTTCTAAACTTCCATTATTATTGGTAATATCATAGGTCTTCTTCTAGTTCTATCAAATAAGAATTTACCTAAGCTATCCCTAATATTTGATTTAATTGCTGACCACTCTGTAATGTTTTTTTCATTACATTTTTCTAAAGCCAAATTTACTCTCTCTTTAGCATCATCCATTAGTTTTTCCGCTTCTCGAACATAAACAAAGCCTCGGGATACAATATCTGGTCCAGCTAAAATTTGTTTATTTTCTTTACTTAATGTAACTACAACTATTAATATCCCATCCTGGGATAATTGTTTGCGGTCTCGTAAAACAATATTTCCTACATCTCCAATACCTAATCCGTCAACTAGAACCCTGCCAGACGGTACCTTCCCTGTAATAGCTCCTTTATCAGGTGTAAATTCTAAAATATTGCCATTTTCAGCAACATAAATATTGCTTTTATCAATTCCAACTTCCTCGGCTAATTTTGCATGTTTAATTAGCATCCGATATTCCCCATGAACAGGTACAAAAAACTTAGGTCGGATAAGATTGAGCATTAATTTTAGTTCTTCACTACTGGCATGGCCAGATACATGCATTCCAGAAACCGAATCATATATGACTTCTGCACCCAACTTGAATAAATGATTTACAGTTTTAGACACCAATTTTTCATTGCCTGGAACAGGAGTAGCTGAAATTATAACTGTATCTCCAGCATCTATTTCTACTTTCCTATGTTCAGACATAGCCATTCTTGTTAAAGCTGACATAGGCTCCCCTTGGCTACCTGTAGTTAAGACAACTACTTTGTTTCTAGGGTAATCATCCACCTCATCAAGTTCTATTAATACACCTTCGGGAATTGTTAAGTAACCTAGGTCATAAGCAATATTAACAACATTAACCATACTACGACCCGCTACTGCTACTTTTCTATCATATTTATAGGACGAATCGATAATTTGCTGTATCCTATGCACATTAGAAGCAAAGGTAGCCACTATTATCCTTTCCTTTGCTAAACGGAAAGTTTCATCAAAACTTTGTCCAACCACCCTCTCGGACATTGTATACCCTGGTCTTTCAACATTGGTACTATCAGATAATAATACTAATACACCTTTAGCTCCTAATTCCGCTAACCGTTGAAAATCAGTTACTTCACAATCTACAGGAGTTTGGTCGAATTTGAAATCTCCTGTATGGAGAATTGTTCCAAGGGGGGTGTGGACAGCAATAGCTACAGCATCAGCAACACTATGGCTAACTCTAATAAATTCAATTTTAAATTGCCCTAAGTTTATTGTGTCCCTAGGTTTAACTACATTAAGTTTAAATCCCGTGGAACTGGTCTCCTTAAGTTTAGCTTCTACAAGTCCTAGAGTTAGTCTAGTACCGAAAACTGGCACATTCAACTCACGCAATATAAAGGGCAAAGCACCAATATGGTCCTCATGACCATGGGTAAGTACAATTCCCCTTACTTGGTTTTTATTCTCCAAAAGAAATGTGATATCAGGAATAACTACATCAATTCCTAATAGCTCATCTTCAGGAAACATTAAACCTGCATCAATTACAATAATATCTTCACCGTATTTTACGGCTAACATATTTTTACCTATTTCCCCAAGACCGCCCAGGGGAATAAGGTTAAGTTTTTTATTATTCTTTATAAACTACGCCTCCTATCATTTTATTTAGCCCGACCAGACATATCATTACTATTATACAAAACATGTAACTCATAAACAAGCTTAATATTTATGGTTTAAGCTATTCTAATTTTCTTTATTTAGTATGGCCTTTTTTGGGTAAAAAAATTTTTTTAATATAAGAAAAGCACCCTTTTTTAAGGGTGCTAAAACACTGCATTTTAAAATTTACATTTTGACCTCTAAATTAAGTCCCTCCATGGCCTTTCTAATAATGGCAAGCTGTTCATTATTAGCATTTATTAGAGGTAATCTCAGACTGCCTACCTCTAGACCAAGTAAATTTACTGCCGCTTTCACAGGTATTGGATTAGTAGTAATGAACATGGATTTAAATAAAGGCAATAATTTTTGATGCAATTTGGCAGCTTGCTCAACATCACCAGCAACAAAAGCTTTGATCATTTTACTAATTTCTGAGCCATAAACATTACCAGCAACACTGACCACACCATGACAACCTAAAGCTAACATAGGCAAAGTTAAGGAATCATCGCCACTATAGACTAAAAAATCTTCTGGCACTAAGCTCTTTAAGGCACTGACCTGATCCATATTACCTACTGCTTCTTTAATTGCCACTATGTTAGGGATTTCAGCTAATTTTTGTACAGTTTCGGGCAACAAATTCATAGAAGTTCTGCCAGGTACATTATATAACATAATAGGCAATTTCGTTGAATTGGCAATAGCCTTAAAATGTTCATATAAAGCTGCCTGTGGTGGTTTATTGTAATAGGGCACCACCAACATTATACCATCCACCCCTACTTCTTCCGCAGCCTTGGTTAATTCAATACTAGATTTAGTGCAATAGGAACCAGTGCCTGCTATAATTTCTCCTCTGTTACCAATGGTTTCCTTTACTGTTTTGAATAAACTTATTTTTTCCTTATGGGATAATGTAGGAGATTCCCCTGTGGTTCCACAAACAACTAGTCCCTCATTACCAGTGTTAATAAGATAATCCGCAAATTCTTTTGTTTTCTCTAAGTTAACCTCTAAATTTTTATCAAAAGGCGTAATCATAGCAGTAAACAGCCTGGATTTGAACATCAATTTCACATCCTAACTTAAATTGAATTTTTTATGCAAGGCCCTTATAGCCTTTTCCATATCTTTTTTACGAACTAGACACCAGATTGTAGTATGAGAATCAGCTGTTTGTAAGATTTTTATATCCTCCTCAGACAAGGCCTCAACAATACTTGACATTACTCCTGGTACTCCAGCTATATTGGCTCCCACTACAGAAACCTTTGCACAGTCTTCTAATATTTCTGGCTTTAACCCGAGAGTACCTAGAATTTGTATGGTTTTTTCTATCTCTGAATCCTTAACTGTGAAAAGTACTTGCTGGGGATGAACATTTATAAAGTCTACGCTTATATTTGCTAAGGCGAGACTCTTAAAGATGTTAAGGTTAATCTTTTTCTGTTCTTCTACCTGTTCAGTTAAAACTTTAATCTGAGCAATATTTGGCATATGGGTAATTCCTGTGACTAATCTTTGTCCACTTATTTCTACAGTTTGGTGATTGTTCCCATTATTGGTTATTAAAGTTCCAGGGCTGTCGGTAAAGGTTGATTTTATTCTGATAGGTATGTTTTTTTGCATAGCTATTTCCACTGCCCTGGGGTGGATAACCTTGGCTCCTTGTTGAGCCAAATTGCAACTTTCAGTATAAGTAATAGTAGCAAGAGTTTTTGCATTTTCTACAATTCTAGGATCAGCAGTTTTTATTCCATCTACATCCGTAAAAATATCTATATACTCTGCATTTAAAGCAACTCCCAAAGCAGCAGCTGTTGTATCACTGCCCCCTCTACCTAAAGTAGTGAGCTGCCCATCGGGGGTGATGCCTTGGAAGCCACAAACAATAATTAGTTTGTTTTCTCTAAGACAATTTTTTAGCTTTTCAGTCTCTATCTTTAGAATTTTCGCTTCGTTATAATTATCATCTGTAATTATGCCTGCCTGAGCTCCAGTTAAAACTATTGCATCAATACCTAAACCCTTAAAAACCTGAGCCATAATTACCGCAGAAATAATTTCTCCACAATTTAATAAAATATCCAATTCCCTAGGATTAATTTCTCTATTGACTTCTTTTGCTAAATCAATCAATGTATCAGTTGCATAAGGATCACCTTTTCTGCCGATGGCAGAAACTACTAGGATAACCTCATAACCTTGGTTTCTCGTTGCTATAACTCTCTGGGCAGCTTGATTTCTACTTTCAGCAGAGGCAAGGGAAGAACCCCCAAATTTCTGAATTATAATTTTTTTCACTAATTTACACCTCTTAGATTAGATTGCGTTTTAATAACTCCTCACCAATCTGGATAGTATTAGTGGCAGCACCTTTTCTGATTTGATCAGAAACTACCCATAAATTAAGGGCTTTATTATTATATAAGTCTTTTCTAATCCGTCCCACATAAACTTCATCAGTATCTGTAGCCGTTAAAGGCATGGGATAAATATTGTTGGTTGGATCATCCAATAATTTAATACTTGGGTCCTGTTGGAAAAGATCTTTAACCACATCCAGTGGAACAGAGTCCTCAGTTTCTAGATAAATAGATTCAGAGTGGCTACGGAATACAGGAACCCTAACAGTAGTGGCTGTTATTTTCATATCCTTGTCGCCAAAAATTTTCTGAGTTTCATAAACCATTTTCATTTCTTCTTTGGTATAATTTTCTTCCATCCAAACATCAATATGAGGTATCAAATTATAAGCAATCTGATATTGAAAGACATTTGGTTCTATTTCTTCCTTATTGGCAAGTTGTTTTATTTGTAATTCTAGTTCATCAATACCTTCTTTACCTGCTCCTGAAACAGCTTGATAGGTGGAAACTATTACTCTTTTTACTTTACTATATTTATAGATGGGATTTAAAGCAACAGCCATAATGATTGTAGAACAATTGGGATTGGCAATTAATCCTTGGTGCCCCTCTAAAGCATGGGCGTTAACCTCAGGGACAATCAAGGGTACATCATCATCTAGTCTAAAGGTACTGCTATTATCTATAACTACTACTCCCTTTTTTTGAGCTATTCTCCCAAAGGCTCTGCTGGCGGGACCCCCTGCAAAAAAGGCTAAATCAATACCATCAAATGAATTTTCCGTAGTTTCTTGAACCACATAATCTTGCCCCTGAAAAGATATAACTTTCCCAGCGGAGCGTTTACTAGCCATCATTGTTAGAGTTTTATAAGGAAAGTTTCTTTCCTCTATGCCCTGCAATAATTGTTGACCCACAGCACCAGTAGCACCTACAATTGCAACATTAAGTTTTTTCATTTTATCTCCTCCTTAGTGATTAAGTTAGCTCACCAGAAGGATGGCAATTACTATTTATCCAAAAGAGGTTGTAATTGTTTCCCCTCCAATGCGGCTAACACAGTTTCTACTAATAAATTTAAATTTGCAACTATTGAATTTGGTTTATTTATTGGGTCGTCTTGGCTAAAGGGAACAAAATAAATGTTTTTCTTATTTAGCAATTCCCCAATATTTTTGGCATTATTACCCAAGCCATCATTGGTAGACACAGCTATAACCACTGGTCTAGTATTTCTTAAATGAGCTTTTACAGCCATTAAGACTGCTCCATCGGTAATCCCATTGGCTAATTTCCCAATAGTGTTTCCTGTGCAGGGAGCAATGACAAGACAATCAAACATTTTTTGAGGTCCTATAGGCTCAGCCTGAACAATATTGGTAATAATTGGCTTACCAGATATTTGCGTAAATTTCTGATGCCACTCTTTAGCTTTTCCGAATTTGGTATCAGTATATAAAACAGATTCCGATAAAATAACTTGGACTTCTGCTCCTTCTTTTATTAAGTTATCCATTTGAGGTAATATATTTTCTAATGTACAATGGGAACCAGTTACAGCTAACCCTATTTTTCTCCCTTTTAATCTCATAATGCCTTACCTCCTGCCTCTTTTTTTTGAGACAAGGAGATTTCTTTGACTATATGGTTTGGCAAAAACTCTGCAAGGATTAATCCTGCAGTTTTAGGGGCAACCCTTCCTGGTAAACTAGGCGCTAAAAAAGCTTTTATACCTATTTTTTTGGCAAAATCAAAATCGGTACCTCCGGGGGCTGAAGCTATATCAATTATTATCGCATCTTTATTAGTATATGCCAATGTGTCAGAATCTAAAATCTGAACTGGAATAGTATTAAATATTATTTCTGCCTGTGCTAAGATAGTTTTAATTTCGGAATATTCAGCGGATTTAAGGCCCATTTCTTTTATCCTAGCCAAATCTTTAGGCTTGCGAGCCAAAACTGTTGTCCGGGCTCCCAGAGCAGAAACCATTCTAGCCAATGTTATACCACATCTGCCAAAGCCAATCACCACAGAATTACTCCCATGAATAGTAATTGGAGAGTGTTCCATGGCCATTTGAATAGCTCCTTCCGCAGTAGGAATAGAATTCAAAATAGCAACCTCATCAAGGTTAGCAATTTCAACTAGTTTTTTAGTGTGTTTTTTAGCCCAATCTCTTAAGAATGGTTTTGCTACACCTAAGTATATCGGTACATTAGAGGGAATTTTTTTAAATATTTCCTCTGTTATCTTTATTCTATCATTCCCTAAAGTAATAATATTTCCCTCTAAATCTGTACCAGGCATAGGTAGGATAATGGCCTCTACATCTGAAATAGCTTCATTAATATTGTCACAAAAATGACTGCCTTCTAATTCACTTCTCTTAGGAAAACCTAAGACTTTAACTTTAGCACCTTTCTCTAATAAGGATTGGGTTAGAATAATTTGTCTTTCATCTCCACCTAAAACAGCTAAACGATATCCTGCCAAAGTCGCACCCACTTATTGAAACCTCCTTTTACCTCCTTGGCTACAACAGTATATGTTCTCAGGAGGAAATAGGTGCTTGTTTGATATCATTCTAAAATATTTTCCAAACCATAGACCAAGCCTTGCCAATTGGATACTTTTTTAACAGCTAACATAATACCTGCCATAAAAGATTCTCTACTAATGGAATCATGGCGAATACTTAAGGTTTGTCCCAACCCTCCAAAAAGTACTTCCTGATGAGCCACTAATCCTGGTAAACGGACACTATGGATTCTCATCCCTTCATAGTCCCCACCCCTTGCTCCAGGAATTTTTTCATATTCTTGATCAGCTCCTTGGTGAAAGGCTTTTCTTACCTTGGAAATTTCGTTCAAAGTTTTGATAGCAGTCCCCGAAGGAGCATCCAATTTTTGGTCATGATGAAGCTCGATAATCTCTACATGAGGTAAGTATTTTGCTGCTTCGATAGCAAATTTCATCATTAATACTGCTCCAATAGCAAAATTAGGAGCCATAAATACACCCACATTTGAGTTTTTCGCTTTTTCGCCAATAGCACTTATTTCTGTATCTGTTAGACCTGTTGTTCCGATAACAACATTTATTCCATCGTCAATAAATTTATCAATGTTATTTAGAAGAGCCTGAGCGTTAGTAAAATCTATTACCACATCAATCTTTCTGTTAGCCTTTTTATTATATTTTCTTTCAATTACTACACCATTAGGTGCCATTCCTATTAAACTTCCTATATCATGACAGGGAAACATAACATCAAAAGCTGCTACTAAATTAAGACCAGGTTCATTAATAACTGCTTTACAAATTTCCCGGCCCATTTTACCAGCTGCACCCATAACTGCTACATTGATAGTTTTCATAAACTTGTCCTCCTTTTGTATATTTACCTGGAAGATTAACAAAAAAAGTTTTTTATAAACTCAATAGAATGATTTTGTTAATATTCATTAAGTAAATTATATAATAAAACTTACTTGAATAGAGTCTTTAGTATAATTGATAACAAAAAAAACCAAAAGGATACAAGTATATTCCCTTTTGGCTCTGCCACAAGTAATAACCCATCATCCCTAATGAGATAGCACACACTTAAAACTGGGTAAGTCTTAAGTGACAGTCCTGTACTTATTCAATACAGACCCAGCATAAATAATAAAGGGTATTATTTACACTTCGGCGAAAATTCCTTTTTTACCAGTTCATAAACTCCCTTAATCTCCCTAGTAATACTCTTAATTTTCGCACCTCTACCCCATCTATTTAGATGAGGCGCAAATTAAATTTTGTCAATTGTAGCATAAAGGACTCTGTGTGTCAAATTTTAGTAAGAAAACCTCTTCAAACGCATATGACTTTGATCCAAATCTACTATAATTACCTCTCTGCCGATTTTTTTTACTGCTTCCCAAGGAATTGTCAAGTTTTGACGGTCTACCCAAATATTTAATAAATTACCCTTGTTAGGTAAAATAATAGAATCAATTTCTCCTGTTTCAGTGTGAATTACTAAATCTGATTCCCCTACTGTTCCTAGTCGAGCCCCGTCATAAATATTTACAATCTGCTTTCCCACTAAATCGCTTAACCGCATCTATCTCCCTCCAAATTACCTTCTCGTTTTTATTAAATATTGAACAATAGGTTGTATTAAAGCTACTAAAATAGATAATAATGCCAAAGGATCAAAGGTAAAACCATCAATAGTTACTTTCTCCATTGTCTCTATAGATAAAAATGAAAATAATAAAACTAAAGATATATATATTCCTCCTGCCATACCCACTAGTTGGGTGATACCTTGAGAAATTGGCGTTGATACACTTTCTACAAGATCCTTTTGCCGAAACTTATTTAAATTTATCTTGGACTTAAGAGCAATTAAAAATAATAAAATTATTGAGCTAAGAATTAATAGTTTTATCATTTTCTTCACCTCTCTAATTACTATGAACCAAGCCTTAAATCTATGACTAGAGATGAATTTTTTTAAGAATGATAGACACAGAAAAGCCTAGGCTCCTTCAAAGAACCTAGGCTTTCACTCTACTGCTGCGGT
>JAAZJU010000108.1 GCA_012800195.1 Clostridia bacterium | reverse complement strand
ATCATAAAAATGGGCGCCAAAGTTAGGGAATATCCCTAAAATTAAGGAGAATACAGCAATAGTTACAATGGGAACTAACATTAAAGAGCTAGCTTCACCATATTTAGCAAATTCATCGTTCTTTTTAAAGAAAGCCATATAAACAACTGGCATAAGATAGGAGGTAGCAAGTAACGCACTAGCGATTAAAATAGCGATATACAATCCCTGGCCACTTTGAAGAGCACCCAAGGCTATATTCCATTTGCTAATAAAGCCCACGATTAAAGGAAGCCCTACTATCCCCAGGGAACCTATGGCAAAGGCCCCGATTGTAAAAGGCATCTGCCGCCCTATACCAACCATTTCACTAATATTAGACTTATGGGTTTTTACATAAATTGCACCTGCACAGAAGAATAAAACAATTTTCATACAAGCGTGAGCTACAATATGGAATATGCCTCCCAAGATACCCAAGGGACTTAAAAGGGACACACCTAAAACCACATAGGACAATTGCCCAATGGTTGAAAAAGCCAATCTTCTTTTAAGATTATCCTGTTTTATAGCAATCAATGAAGAAGTGATAATTGTAAAAGCTGCAATCCAAGCTAAAATTTCTGCCACCCCAAGCTCTGCTAACAATCCGGGTCCAAAAACATAGCCCACTGCTCTGAGAACTCCAAAAGCACCCGCCTTAACCACTGCAACTGCGTGCAGCAAGGCACTAACGGGGGTTGGTGCAACCATTGCTGAGGGTAACCAGCCATGTAAAGGCATTACCCCTGCTTTAACAGCAGAGCCAACAATCATCATAAAAAATAACAATTGTAAAGTACCCGTGGAAGCCAAAGTAGCTGATAGAAACCCACCTGGTTTAAATTCTCCTGTGCCAGCGAGACTTTGAGTCCAAATAATACTTACTAAGAATAATTGTCCAGCTATTAAGGTATAAGCTAAATATTTACGGCCCGAATTGATCGCCTCTGCATTTCTTTTATGAACAATCAAGGGATAAGTGAAGATAGTTAGCATTTCATAAAAAATAAAGAAGGTCAATAAGTTACCAGCAAAGGCAATGCCCATCGTGGCAGACAAACACAATGCAAAGGCCGCAAAATAACCTGTTTGATGTATTTCATTGTTACCGCGCATGTAGCCTATAGAATATAGAGATGTAGCTATCCAAAGTGCAGAAGCCAAAGCAGCAAAAACCATACCAGCTGGATCTACTCTTAGATGTAATGCGATACCTTGAGCAATATTAATAGGTGCTATTTCTAATACTCGCCCTGCCAGTATATCTGGAATCATAGAAAACACTATTAACACTTTTCCCAAGCCAGCAAGTAGAGTCCAACCTTCTCTAAGATTGGGGCGATTATCACTTAATATAATTAGCCCCGCTGCTATAAGAGAAATTAATATAGCCCATAAAGGACGATAATCTACTACAATTTCTGTTACCATCAATAGCCACCCCCTGGAATCGCAAATTGTAAAACTTGGGTAACTATTTGTTCATTAGAAAGCCCTATTACTATGATACCTAAGCTTAGTACAAGAATAGGTATAAGTAAGGTTAAGGGTAGTTCAAAACCTTTTTTAGGTTTAATAATATCTAAATCACTATTTGAATCATCAATACCTTTCAAATATATAATTTCTATTACTCTTAAAAAATAAACCAAATTTAACAAACTACTCAAAATTATGACTACAACATAGGGCCAAAGATTTGCTTCTATTGCCCCGAAGACTAAATACCATTTACTAAAGAAACCTGCCATAGGTGGTATACCTATCATAGAAAGAGCAGCAATAACAAAGGCACCCATTGAGAGAGGCATTTTTTTGTAAATCCCTCTTAGTTTATCAATTGAGTGTTCCCCTGTTTTAAAAATATAAGCTCCAGCTACAAAAAATAAGCAGCTTTTCATTACGGCATGATTAATCATGTGCAGTATAGCGCCAATCAAGCTTAAGCTATTTCCAATGGCTAGACCAAGTACCACATAACTTATTTGAGCAACACTGGAATAAGCCAACATTCTTTTCAATTCAGATTGGGCTATAGCCATAACGGACCCAAAAATAATACCTAAAGCTGCTAACCACCCCAAAATTGTTAGTATTTGTGGTATAGGACCATTAGCAGGACCTATAATAAAAAAATACACTCTCAATAATATATAAGCAGGAACCTTGATCACAATCCCCGACATTAAAGCAGATAATGGAGGTGGTGCATAGGTATGGGCATCAGGTAACCAACCATGTAAAGGAAATTGTGCCATTTTCAAGGTTAAACCTACAGCCATTAGAGTCATAGCAATAATAATGGCTGGAGAATCAATGAGTGGTTGTAACTTTTCTGCTAAGTCCAGCATATTCAAAGTACCAGTAATAGAATATAAATATCCTACCCCTAGTAGATAAAAGGATGTACCTATTGTACCTAAAATAAGGTACTTAAAAGAAGCAACTAAGGCTTTAGGACCACCTGTTGAAATAAGTCCATAGGTTGCTAAAGACGAAATTTCAAAAAACACATAAAGATTAAAGATATCACCAGTTACGGACATACCTAGAAGCCCAGCAGTAATTAGAAGATGGAGTCCATAGCACCCACCTTCCCTGTACCATTTTTCATTCTTATAAAATGGCCCAGAATAAATTGCAACTAAAAAACTTACAGCAGCAATTAATACTGCCATCGTACCCCCTAACGGATCGATATAATATTCAATACCTATCGGAGGTGGCCAGCTACCAAAAAAATAACTAAGTGGTCCATTTTCTATAACTGTCAGCAAAACACTAATAGCACCGATCAAAGATATAAGAACAGATAAAATGCTAAAAGCTCTTACAAGTTTGGCCGATAAATAGGCAAGTAAAGGAGTAATTAATGCTGTTAGGAGCGGTGCTATTACAATTAAAGGTATTAATTGTTCATTCATCATTCATCCTCCGTAGCACCTCATTCTCTTCAATTGAGCCATATTGGCGTTGTATCTGCATTAATAACGCTAGAGCTACACCGAGAATACTTAAACTTACCACAATGGCAGTAAGCATTAAAGTATGGGGTAAAGGATTAGCATAGATATCTACATTATCAACGCCAGGAATTAAGATGGGCACAGCAGCTCCTAATTTTTGTCCCAAAGTTAAGAAGAATATAATGACCGCTACCTGCATCATATTCATTCCTAATATTTTTTTTAAGAAATTCTTTTTTTCTAGCATTCCATATATACCAAGTATAAAAAGAAGCATAATTAACCCATAAATTATATTACTGGCAAAAACTTGTTGGATCATAGGGAGCCTTCCCTTCTGCTAAGAGCATCGAAAATAGCTATTATTGTGCACATTACACAAATAGTTACACCTACCTCAACACCCAAAATACCTAAGGAATGTAATTCATGAGCTGGTAATGATAGAGGTAATTTTTCATAATCTAAAAAATTCCCCCCCATTAGGACGGTTAGAACCCCTATTCCTCCATAAATAAAGGCCCCGATACCAGCTAAGATTAAGGCAGTATTACCGGAAATATTAAAAACAGCTTTGTCCCCTTCAATCAGTCTACTTAAAAGTACTCCAATGGCTAAAACCGCACCAGCCTGGAAAGCACCACCAGGACCTAATTCGCCATGAAATAATACATAGGAACCATAGATAAGGGTAAAGGGAATTATTACTCTAAAAGCAGTATTTAATAGGACACCACCAGGTCGCTCATTTTTCATTATCCTTTCCCCCTTTATGTTTAAGTAAATTACCACTGGTTTTTAAAATTAAAACTGTAGATACTCCAGCAGTGAATATAACTATATTTTCCCCCAAAGTGTCATAACCACGATAATCAGCTAAAATAGCTGCTACAAAGTTAGGTGCTCCTGTTTCCTCAGCAGATTTTTCTATATAATGGGGGGAAACATGGGTGGAAGCTGGGGAATGAGGGTCTCCTACTATAGGTAAACTCTCTATAGTAATAAAAAAAATACCTATCATTAACACTAACGAGATAAGGGAAATAATTTTATTCATCACGAACATCCCCTTTTCCCAATTTTATGCAGAGCAGTTATATAAAATAATGTAGCAATCACACCAATTATAGCTTCTGTAAAGGCAACATCAGGAGCATGCAAGACGATATAAATCAATACCGCAAAAAAACTAAAAGCACTAAATAAAACAACTGCTGCTAAAAGATCCCGAACCTCTAGAGAAGCTATACCTATACTAATCATTAAGACTAATAATATTACTTGTAAAATTAAACTAGGCAATGTTTATTCCCCCTTTTTTGTCCAAGGTTTCAGTCCACTCCTATAAGCCGCACGACTTATGGTGTGGGTGCCAATGGGGTTAGCCAATAAAATGAATACCACAATTATTAGTAATTTTAGACTAGTCTGGGTGAAACCCTCAATTAAAATCAAGCCTGAAATTGATAAAAACATTCCTAAGGTCTCTGCACCTCCAGAAGCATGAAGCCGGGAATAAAAATCCGGAAACCTCAATACTCCTAAAGCCGCAATTCCAATATAAAGACATCCTAATATTAGCAAAATTGCACCAATAAACTCCAAAACCTAGGTCCCCTTTCCTCCCAGAAATTTAGCTACCACTACAAAGCTAATAAATCCTAAAATAGCATAGGCAATAGAAATATCTACAAACATTTCTGGGCGGCCGTTGACATAGCCGAATAAAATTAATAAAAGTATGGTATCCGTACCTATAACCATTAAGCCATTAAGGCGGTCATAGACGCTAGGTCCTCTGAAAACATGATAAACCATAAGGATAATTACTACCACTATCCCAAATATCAGTGTCAAAAATAAATGGTTAAGTGTCATCCCTTAACTCCACCCCTTTGTCCCATATCCACTTTTGTTCTGTATCTTCACCAAAAAAGAATTTATCTTTTTTAAAAATTCTTCCCCACTTTTTGGTAATAAAGCTTCGGCAAATTCATCATCCAAAGCATGGATAATGTAGGGTTCTCCTCCTTCGATATCCATAGTAAGTGTAGCAGAAGGAAGGATAATTGAGTCACCCAGAACAACATGGGCAAGAGGATTTTTTATAGGTTTCTTAAGCCTAATGACCTGGGGGTTAATGGGCATTTCAGAATCGATTAATGGAATTAGCCCCCCCAATATAAGAGATCTACAATCTGTTCTTCCCGATAATGCAAGCCAAAAAGCAAAAAGTATAATAAATAATGTACTATAGTGCCTAAATTTAAAGCTGTTCCTATTAGCATTATTTTGAGCCGAAACTTTTTTATTCATCAGCACTACCCCTAGTAAAAATCTTTTCTATCTCACTTATGTTGTCCCTTCACGCTGTCCCTAGTTCCAGGGACATTAGGTCATTCATGACCAATCTATCTGGACTAAATCTTTATAAAAAATCTTATGTTAGTTCACCTTTTTTTCTCTCTAAAATATCTCTTTAAATATCTCTCTAAAAATTTTTCCGTCAGACTGTTATTCTGACTATTATTAATTTTATTGTTTTTTTATTAGTATTTTCTATAGTTTCACCTCCCCTTTCCACCATAGCTTATTAGTTTAAAAATCCTCCAGTTTGTGGGAAACTGGTGATTCTTTTACAGTTTATTAATTTTAGTCTAACAGACAACTTGGCAGATATCAACCTTAAACATTTAGCTGTTAAACTACTCTACCTGTGTCCTACACACCAAAAATAAAAAACCCAAAACCTACTATTATTAGTGAAGTTGAGGGCTTTTTTGTTCTTTTGATATAAAATCGGCTAATATGATCTAACCCCTTGCCCCAACTCCTCGCCGAAAAGAGCAGCTACCCTTTGTTGCATTTCACCTTCCCCATTCTTGGGGACTAAGGCTTCCGCTGTTGCATCGTTTATGGCATGAATAACATAGGTATCTTCCCCTTCGATATCCAAAGTAACTGTACCTGGGGTGAGGGTAATTGAATTACCTAGAGTAACATGAGCAATAGGATTTTTCATGGATTTTTTAAATTTTATTATTTGAGGATTAATTGGCATTTTAGGATTTAATAATATTTTTAAAATATCAATATTAGACTTAATTATCTCCTTTAAAAGCCAAGCCAAATAACTAAAGTATTTTATATAAGGTAAATCGAAAACATAGAAAAAACCTTTTCCATCAGTGGAAGGTAAACGCAATAAAGGACCAGTTGCCCAAGTTGCAACCAAAGCGGTAACCAATCCTATTGTAAGAAACTTTGCTTCGATTACACCTGATAACGAGACCCAAAAACTAAAAAGTATAATAACCAAAATACTATAGTGCTTAAATTTAGAGTTCTTCATACTCCCATTATTTTGATACGAATTTTTTATACTCATAGCACTACTCCTAAATTTAGAATCTATCTTTATTAAAATTCTTGTGTTAGTTCGCCTTTTTTATCTATCTTTAGTTTATTCTAATATCAACTTCCTAAAACCTATTCTGATTTTGTTTTTAAAAGAACTTTATTGTTCACCTCCTCTAACATCAGGATAAAAAAATCACCCCCTCTAAAAACCTTCCTCAAAATAAGATATGGCTATTGAGCTAAGAATGGTACTTTATAGAACTGGTGATTTTTTTTACAATTTATTCAATTTCAGTTTAACAGACAACTTTATATTTAGTCAATGTTTTTT
>JAAZJU010000107.1 GCA_012800195.1 Clostridia bacterium | reverse complement strand
AGGCTTCACCAAAGACTTCTCAGGTTTGTCAGTTGTAATATCATCGAAAGTCGTAACTGTCATTTGACGTCTACCTGGAGAGGTTGGTTTAAACTTTTTAATCGGCATTGATGTTCCCTCCTTCTTCGATAGTTACTAGTGACTAGTTATTAGTTGCTAGTTATTGGATGCTGGTTGCTAGTTACTAGTTACTAGTGAAATTACTAAGCTAAATTTTCGGGCTATTGGGGTTCATGTTTAACGCGCCCGCGTGCCCGCGAAATCGCGGAATAACGAGTACCACTCGCCCACTTGCCCACTTTTAAACTGTGATTTACATGCCATCAAATATCTCGATCTTGTCACCAGCTTGTAAAGTTACAATAGCCTTCTTCCAGTCAGGTCTTTTTCCTTGGTAACGGCCCATGCGCTTTACTTTGCCTTTAACAATCATGGTCTTAACATCAACAACTTTTACATTAAAGATTTCCTCTACAGCTCTTTTAATTTCAATCTTGTTAGCCTTCTTGTCAGTCTTAAAAGTATATTTATTTTCTTCAATTTGGGCTACAGTTCTTTCAGAGACTATAGGTTTCACGAGAATGTCGCGTGGATTTTTCATTACGCCAACACCTCCTCAACTTTGGCTACAGCATCCTTAGTGATAATCAGCTTATCATGAGTAACAATGTCATATACATTTAAACCTGTTGCACTTATAGGAGTAACCCCTACTATATTTCTGGCAGATTTAAAGACATTTTCATCAACATCAGCAGTTACCACTAAAGCCTTTTGTGCCTTCAAAGCCTCTAGCACCTTAACCATTTCTTTGGTTTTAGGAGCTTCAAAGCTTAATTGATCTAAAACTATTATTTCTCCATCGATTACCTTAGCAGATAATACAGATTTCAAAGCTAAACGTCTTTTTTTCTTAGGGATACTATAGGAATAGTCCCTGGGTTTTGGTCCAAATGTAATGGCACCGCCACGCCATAAAGGTGAGCGAATAGAACCTACTCTTGCTCTACCTGTTCCTTTTTGTCTCCAAGGCTTACGTCCACCGCCTCTTACTTGGCCTCTAGATAATGTATTAGAAGTTCCACGACGAAGACTAGCCATTTGCATAACTACAGCTTCATGGACAACACTCTCATTAGGTTCGATACCGAAAATCTCATCATTTAAATCGATATCTCCCACTTGAGAGCCTTGTGTATTATATAAAGCTACCTTTGGCATCCTAGTTCCTCCTTTCCTGCTATAAACCTTACTTAGACTTCACAGAAGTTTTGATAGTAAGCAAAGCTTTGTTTGGACCCGGTACTGCACCTTTTACTAAAATAATGTCTCTTTCTGCATCCACTTTAACAACCTGTAGATTTTGAACTGTGATTCTGTCAGTACCCATACGACCTGGAAGCTTGCTTCCTTTAAATACTCTTTGGGGACCCACTGCGCCTAGAGAACCCGTACGACGATGGTATCTAGAACCGTGAGTTTCTGGTCCTCTACCAAAACCATGTTTTTTCATAGGACCAGCAAAGCCTTTACCTTTACTAATACCAGTAACATCTACCTTATCTCCAACATTGAAGATATCAGCTTTAATTTCTTGACCGACTTTAAAATCAGCACTATTTTCTACACGGAATTCCCGCAAAAATTTAACTGGTTTTATTTGTCCTTTGGCAAAATGCCCCTTCAGAGGCTTATTAATTCTGCTTTCCTTTTGCTCTTTGTAACCAACTTGGACAGCATTATAACCGTCAGTTTCGTTGTTTTTTACTTGAGTTACAACACAAGGTCCAGCTTGGATAACAGTTACTGGTATAGCCTTGCCATCTTCACCAAATATTTGAGTCATACCAATTTTTGTTCCTAATATTGCTTTGGCCATTATTTTTGCCACCTCCTACTACAACCTCTTAATCTTGATTAATTACAATTTGATTTCAATATCAACACCAGCAGGCAAATCCAAACGCATTAATGAATCTACAGTTTTTGGATTTGGCTCTAGAATATCGATTAAACGTTTATGAGTCCTCATTTCAAACTGTTCTCTTGAGTCCTTGTTTACATGAGGGGATCTCAAAATTGTAAAAATATT
>JAAZJU010000106.1 GCA_012800195.1 Clostridia bacterium | reverse complement strand
TCATCAATGCAATTGCCCTACGCAGAGCCAAACAGCCTATTTGGGAAGGGGGCGTATTTTCTGGATAAAACACAGGTGGGATTTAAGAGAGAAACCAGAAGCAAGTAGCAAACACTAGCTATCGCACTTATCAGATTTTTTGTAGACCCCCTCACGAAACCGGATTAGTAGTGAGGGTTTTTTTATACCTTAATTGTTCTTTGAAGATGTTTAATAATAAAGGGTTTCCAGACAATTAGCTTTCTCCAGAATATTGCGGAGGTAAAAAAGTCAGGAAACCCATTTTTCATGAGTTGTTTTAGTAAAAATTCGACAGATATTGGCAGGAAATGCTATAAAAAGAGGGAATACAGTCAATATTCTGATTATTTCAAATGAGGTGTTATGCTATGGGCAATGGTACCAGAATAGGGGATCCTGAATTAATTATAAACCAGTGGCAGTTGCCTGCCGGTAGCAAAGTTGGTGAAGAAATAACATGAAGATAAATGATTTTACTATAACTTTCTGGGGTGTTAGAGGGTCTCGGCCAGTGCCAGTACCCGAAACAATAAAATACGGAGGCATTACCCCCTGTGTAGAAGTCCGAATTGGCAAAAGATTAATAATCCTGGATGCGGGAACAGGGATTACTAACCTAGGGACTAAGCTGATGCAGGAGCAGGGGCCCCATCTGCGGAGATATTTTTATCACCCATGTTCATTGGGAACATATACAGGGCTTGCCTTTCTTTAGGCCTATTTTTCGCAAAGGTAACAGCTTTTGTCTTTACGGAGAAAGAAAGAAAGCCATTTCTTTTGAAGCTTTAATTAAGGAAACCATGAAATATCCTTATTTCCCTGTTCCTCTGGAAAAACTGGGGGCAACTCTGCAGTTTACAGAGATCAATCCTGGGGATACATTGGTTCTGGGAGATAACATTACTGTGCGATCTACCGCCAACAACCATCCTGACGGGAGAATCTCCTATTGTATTCAGTACGGAAATAAATTCTGTTGTTATGTGACTGATTACGAGCATGGGCCGGAAAAGGCACAAGGGCTTTTGGAACTGTGTGCCGAAATGGTATCGTTTTAGTAAATAGGTGTTTTAGAGTTGGTAGTATTACCTAAATGGCGGAAAAATTCGTTGTTTATCTTGACAGTTTAACTAGCGGACGGCTATTGGAGATACCGTTAATACAGCTGCCCGTTTGGAAAGCAATGCCAAACCGGGGCAAATCCTAATCTCGCAGGCCGTATATGAAAAGGTCAAGGGAAGAGTAGAAATCACCAGCTTGGGGGAAATCACAGTTAAAGGGAAAACCCATGGGATTAACGTATTTCA
The DNA here is from genome assembly GCA_012800195.1 of Clostridia bacterium. Lineage (GTDB taxonomy): Bacteria > Bacillota > Peptococcia > Peptococcales > BICA1-8 > JAAZJU01. Next base: position 933 of record JAAZJU010000106.1, on the reverse strand, counting down.
GATTGATGGCGTGCATCCGAGTCCCAAGTCAGGAGTTGCAGAGCTGGAATTATAAAAGACCAGTTAATGAATTTTGAAAATCTTTATACTCTTTTCTCAGTAAGGTGATATAATGTGGTTATGTTTTTTAAAAATGCTGTAGAATGGAGGCTAAATGTTGATGCATCAAGATAATTACAATGTTCAAAGGGTTCATAGAGTAAATATTTTAATAACAATCTGTGTAGTTTTTTTGGTTTGCATACCTGTTGTATCAGCAAGGGGCCTGATGGAAGCTAAGGCCATTGTAATAGCGGGGCTATCGGTTTTAGCAATGGCTATACTCACTTATTTTTTACCAATCAAAAATTATGTCAAGGGGCTTTGTCTATCTTTCTTGCCCTGTTTAGTTATTATCGCGCTTTTCGTGGTAGATGGATATTCTTTAAACAAGCACCATATTATTCTTTTGACTGTAGCAATGGTTACACTATATTTTAAGAAAGAGCTAATTTTAATATTAGGCTTATTTATTGATATAGCATACATATTTTTGTTTTTCATATTTCCTGAAAACTTATTAGGAATTAACAAAGACCTCAATGGCTTTCTTACAGTCCTATTTGTTATAAATGCAACTATTATTCTATTGTACTTTTTGACCAAGTGGGGGCGACAACTCATAGAAGAAGCCAATAAAAAAGAGCTTGAAGCCCAAAACCTAGTAAAACAATTAACAACAGCTTTTAATTCCATCGAAGAAGCTTCTGATTTGCTTGACGAACATATTACAAGTTTTAAGAGCGATATTAATACTATCTATCATTCAAGTAAGGGTATTCTTGAAGCAGTTGAGCAAATGGCCACTGGCATTCAGGGAGAAGCAGAAAGTGTAAATATTATAAATGATTCAATGAGTGAATCAATGACCAAAATGCGTGAAGCAACTAATAT
>JAAZJU010000105.1 GCA_012800195.1 Clostridia bacterium | reverse complement strand
TAAAAGCATTAGCTGATTTGTTCTAATTACAAAGGAGGTTGAATAATTTGGTATTGGCGAGAAAAAAAGCTGTTGGTTCAGAATATGATCCCCTGATAAGTCCGTCCTATAGGGAAGAAATAAAAACAATAAAAAAGCCTCAGAGAAAACCAAATTCAACACCCTTTTGGTTATTTAGAGTTGCCCCTGGAATAGTTTGTATTACCTTAATATTCATAATTGGGTTAAGTCTTGTGGTTCAAAATGCCGTTATTAATAATTTAGGTTATCAAATTGGCCAATATAAAGCCGAGATTACAGCCTTGGATATTGAAAATGAAAAGATAAAATTAGAATTATCCTCTTTGGCGGCCTTAAGTAGAATTGAGGATGTTGCCATTAATCAATTGGGTATGATAGCACCAAATGATATTAAATATGTTATTTCGGATTTTCAAAATTCAGAAAATAATTATGTGCAAATCGCAGGCTTTAATTCTTTACCAGTAGTTACTGCTGGTAAAGAAAGAGTTTCCCAAAATACTTGGTTAGGTATGGTGACGGAGTTTATAATCCAAGGGAACGAAGGTTTGGAGTGAGCCCATTGGTTAGTTTAAATATGAAAAAAAGAATAAGTTTTATTTTTTTAATATCTGCCTTGCTAGTAGGCCTTTTGGTGGTTAGAGTTGCTTGGATTCAGTTTGTTATGGGAGAAGAGCTCCAAGCTAAAGCCATCGATAGTCGATTGAGAAATATCGATGTAAAGGCCAAGCGGGGCATTATTTATGACCGGAATGGTAATCCTTTGGCAATTAGTGTCAGCACCGATTCTGTATACGCTGTTCCAGCCCAAGTAAGAAGATCAGGAAAGGTGGATGAAATTGCTAAAGCTTTAGCAGAAGTTCTAGAATTAGAAGTGGATGCTGTTAAGGAAAAATTAAATAAGAAAGTGGCCTTTGAATGGATTAAAAGAAGAGTTCCTGATGAAACCATTGCTAGATTAAAAGAAATGAATTTATCTGGAATAAATTTTGTGGAAGAAAATCAAAGATATTATCCTAAAGGGAAATTAGCCTCCCATATCCTAGGCTTCGCTGGGATAGATAATCAGGGTTTAAATGGAATTGAACTGACTTATGAGAAAGATCTCAAGGGGATCCCCGGCAAAATAATGATTGAATATGATGCCCAAGGAAGGGAAATTCCCAATGCAATGCATCAATATATTCCACCCCAGGATGGATATAGTTTATATTTAACTATTGATGAAACTATTCAATATATTACAGAACGGGAATTGGACCATGTTTTTAAACTAAAGAATGCAGAAAAAGCTAGCGTTATAGTGATGGATGTTAAAAATGGGGATATTCTTGCTATGGCTAGTAGACCTGATTATGATCCTAATAATTATGCTAGTTTTCATCAAGATACTTGGCGAAACTCTGCTATTTCCGATGCATATGAACCAGGATCAACTTTTAAAATTGTTACTGCTTCAGCTGCCTTAGAAGAGGGGATAGCTAATGCCCATACTAGATTTTATTGTTCAGGCTATGTGCAAGTTGGTAAGCATAAGGTAAAATGTTGGAGAAGCCATAATCCCCATGGTAGTCAATCTTTTATGGAGGGGGTACAAAATTCCTGTAACCCTGTTTTTATTAATTTAGGATTTGATTTGGGTAAAGAGAATTTTTATAAATATCTAACAGGTTTTGGCTTTGGAGTAAAAACAGGCATAGAGTTACCAGGAGAGGCTACTGGGATTTTAGTTCCCCAATCTCGTGCCAAGGATATTGACCTGGCTACCATGTCCATGGGGCAGGCCAATGCTGTGACTCCTATTCAATTAATCAGAGCTATTGCAGCCTCCGCTAATGATGGTTGGTTAATGAAACCTAGATTAGTTAAGGAAATTAGAGATGTGGAGGGGAATTTAATAAGAAGTATTGAGCCAGAACCAATTCGACAGGTGATTTCTAAAGAATCTTCCGAAGAATTAAGATACATTTTGGAAACTGTTGTTAACGAGGGTACTGGTAGTAATGCTAAGATAGAAGGTTATAAAATTGCTGGAAAAACTGGAACTGCACAAAAAATATTACCAGGGGGAGGGTACTCAAGAAGTCAATATATAGCCTCCTTCGCAGGTTTTGCTCCAGCGGATAATCCGAAAATTGCAGTTTTAGTTGTTGTGGATTCTCCCGAAGGAGTTTATTTTGGTGGACAGGTGGCAGCTCCTGTGTTTAAAAATGTAGTTTTAGATACTCTTCGTTATTTAGGGGTTCCACCAGAAGTTAAAACAAATACTGAGGAAATTCAAGAACAAATTAAACTACCAGATGTTAAACAAAAATCTGTAGATAAAGCAATCAAAGACCTGAAAACTTTGGGTCTTAAACCAAGAATTGAAGGGGAAGGAGATAAGGTAATTTCGCAACTCCCACCAGCAGGTACTAATGTGACTAAAAATAGTACAATTGTTTTATATACTCAAGATGCCAATGCCGAAAGTATATTAGTTCCAGACTTAAAAGGGGCTACAATTAGAGAAGCAGGACAAATACTAGAACAGTTGGGCTTACAGTTAGCTCCTCAAGGTAGTGGTTTAGCTGTACTACAGGATCCAGAGCCTGGAACCAAAGTTGAGAAAGGGTCTTTAGTTAAGGTTAAATTCTCCGCTAATGATGAACCCTATGAAGAAACTATGGGACC
>JAAZJU010000104.1 GCA_012800195.1 Clostridia bacterium | reverse complement strand
TAAAAGCATTGGGATTATCAATGATATTTTCTTGGGCTAAAGTTTGAGCGATACTAGCTGTAGAAGCTCCTGGCTTGATAGTAACTATATATTCTTCTTGATTATTTTCGTCCAAAGCCCTAAACATACTATTTATTCCAATCCATGTTGTTAGACCAAAAAGCAAAAGAACAATGGCTAGCAACAGTGATGTTTTTTTGTATCTATTTCTTTTATTGATTTTAGCAATAATAGTCATTTCAACTCCCTCTTTTCTACATTATTTTTAATTATACTATGAAAAACTGCAAATAAACAACCTTCTAAACAATTCTATCATTTTGTTTAGAAGGTTGCAGAGTTTAATCAGCAGAAGCCTTACCAATAATAATTATTCTATCTACAGGAGGGTAATAATCCTTAGTCAAGATTTCGTGAACTAAAATATTATTATTGTCATCCCTGATAATTCTTTCAACTTGAACAATATAACCATCATTGCCTTCTTGTTCTATAATCTCTTCGTGGCTTTCATTACTTTCTTTGATAATTGTCTGATAAGGGATAGTTTCTTCTATGATACTGTGAAGTTCCACATAAACATCCTTTTCTTTATAACCAAATAATTTGATAGTAAGGCTACTGGATCCACCATAAGCTTTAATTAAAATGTGACCTTCTGTATTATTTAAGAATTTAAGGTCCTGGGCCCCATAGACCACAGCAGCATCCATACCCTTAGGAACATAGTGAATTGGTATTGAATGAGGATGGCGTTCCGTTACTTTTATATTTCCCTTCAAGAGAGCATTATACAAGGTGGAAGAAACTTGGCAGACCCCTCCCCCTATCCCTTGGACCATCCTTTTATTAAGAATAATGGTCCCTTCATTGTAGCCAGCCTCTTTGGTTCGTGGGCCGACTACCTTATTAAAAGAAAACTCCTCTCCAGGAGGTACTAAACAGTTATCTATAGCTTTAGCTGCTAATCTTATATTACTACTTCTATTAACCTTCTGAGGATTAAACCAAGTGGTATATTCCCCCAACAAAGATTGTACCTTTAAACCTTCTAGATCCTTTTGGGTCACCTTAGCCTTTTTAACCTTAGTTAGGATATCTAAGCCAATAGGTCCTTGTATAGTCAAATTGTTTTCTAAATTTTCGAGTATATTTTGCATGTCTAATTCTCTTCCATCCATATCTTTCTTAATGGTCACTTGGTTATTATTGATAACAAATCGGGCATCTTCAGGCTCTATTAATAATTCCTTAGTTAATACCTCAATTTCTTTTTTAGCTTTTTCTTTATCAAGCTCCATTGCCAGGTCTAAATTGGTTCCTTTTGTTCTAGCTTTAATTTGGTCATACCATCTTTTTAATAGAGGTCCCTCATTACCAACCTTTATCCCTTCTTCAATTATCTTTTCTAAATTAATATCCAGGCCTATTTTCTCCATAGTAGTAAGCCATATATTTTCACCACTAGGTGAGATTAAAATTACATCTTGCTTTAATATTTCCTCTATGGATGGCTTAAGTTTTATATAAGCCTCTTCCTTAGTAAGATTTGACACTTCTTTATTATGAATAGATATTCCCTTGATAAATTTAACTGTTTCACTAGAGGAAAGAGCTGGCCAGACGGGTAAAATAAGGAATATCAATAATAGAAAAAAGATTGGGTAACTTTTTTTCATTTGTATACTCCTTTGAAATACTAGTTATTAGTTATATAAGTATTCCCCAACCTTAAAATTTAGCAGACAAAATGCAAAAAACCGCATACGCGGTTTTTTATTCCTCTTCAGCTTCAATCATTTCTTGCCATGCATCAGCTACTTTTTCCCATTCCTCGTCTTCTTCAATATCTACTAAGATATCGTCTCCATTTTCATCTTGGATAATTTTTAAGATTATAGCTTCATCGCTTTCTTGGTCCTCTTCAGTTAAAGGAGATAAAATAGCATATTCCTGACCCTCTACTTCTAGGGAGTCAATAAAAACAAAATCATGCTCCTTACCATCCTCATCTACTAAAGTAACAATACCTTCTTCTTCATGATCGTGTTCAAAATTACCACAATCACAATTATGTTTATCAGCCACCATTAACACCTCTCTTTAAAAACTATGCTTTATTCTAGCTTTTTTTCCAGCCTTTGTCAATCTCCCACTTATTATTAAGTATAACCAATAGTAAACTCTTTAATCTATTTACTATCTAGATAGCTTTGTAAAATTACTGTAGCAGCTAGCTTGTCTACCACTTGTTTGCGTTTTTTTCTAGAAACATCTCCCGCAATTAATGTTTTTTCAGCAGTAACTGTAGTTAATCGTTCATCAACATAAATAACTTTAAGGTCCGCATCTTTATACTTTAAAAGCTCTTCTACAAATGTTTTTACCTTTTCTCCTTGGGGACCTATGGTCCCATTCATGTTTTTAGGTAAGCCCACCACCAATTCACTTACCTCTTTATCTTCAATTAATTGCCAGATATATTGATAATCTTTTTTATTATTGGTTCTGGTCAGAGTTTCTAAACCTTGGGCGGTAATTTTGAGGGGGTCACTTAAAGCTATTCCTATTCTTACATCGCCCACATCTAAGGCCATTATTCTCATTTCCATTCTCCCATTCATTAAATTATTTTTATTGCAAAATCAGGGCAGACTCCACCACAGTAGCCACATAAAACACATCTATCAGAATCAACCACTGCCCTTTCATTAACTATGGTTAAGGCATTATGCCTACAACGCTGGACACATCTTCCACAGCCTAAACAATAATCCTCTATGTGTAGTTTCCGAGCTTGTTTGCTAAGGTTTTTACTATCTTCAGCATCTACGGTTTGTCCCAATAACCAAGCTACATTGGTATTTATCTCAGCTTTATTTTGCATACCTACAGCTACAGCATCAATATCTTCTTGATTATATACCCAAGTCATGGCCTTCTTTGCATCAGCAATTAAATTCCCACCTCCTAAGGGTTTCATAGCATAAATCCCTTTGCCCATCCTTTTAGCTTCTTTTAGTTTTTCCCGCATCAAATCAATACTTCCATCTAAAATTCCTAATCCTTGATAATTATAAATCGGATGGATAATTTCCAGTTCAGGATAATTTAAAGCTGCCTCAACTCCTTTAACCAAATGAGTTGATAAACCTATGGCCTTTACCTTTCCTTGGGCCTTAGCCTTTACAAGGTATTCTACTGCTTCCCAATGTCCTTTAACAGTGAGTAGGGATTCCTGTTCATGCAACAAAAAAATATCAATAACATCCTTATCTAATTCTTTTCTTGCTTTTTCTAAACTATCGGCCATCATTTTACCCGTATAACTATAGGATTTGCTAGCTACAATAAATTCTTTCTGGGTTCTTCTCATAGCCTCTTTAATATAAGCATAAGTTCCATATATCTCTGCTGTGTCTACAAAATTAATTCCTAATTCCATAGCATGAACCAACAAATCTGCCCCTTCATCAAGAGACAAGTTTCTTTGAAGGGGGCCCATGGTTAAAGAACCATAACAAATTCGAGATACTAATAGCCCCGTTTGCCCCAATCTATGATATTTCATTCTTACCTCCAAAACTTGACCCCACCGCCTCGGGGTGGGGTCCAAATACTTATTTTTGATTTAAATAACTCTTAACCAATTCCTCCAAAAGCTCATCTCTTTCTAATTTTCTAATTAAGTTGCGAGCATCTTTGTGACTAGTAATATATGCCGGATCACCGGAAAGTAGGTAGCCTACCATTTGGTTAATTGGATTGTATCCCTTTTCTAACAAAGCCTGATAAACGGATAATAAAACATCCTTGGCCAAAATATCCTCATCATTTTTCACTTTAAAATACATGGTTCGATCCAGGTCTATAGACAAAGTAATCACTCCCCTGGTAATACTACTATATATATCTTCTATATTCTATCTAAATATCCTTTAAAGTATAGCCAAAATATTTATTGTAATTGGTTTTCTACTAACTCTTTGACTAAATCTAAAGCTTCTTGGGTTTTCTCTGGTAGCTTACCTCCAGCCTGAGCCATATCAGGGCGACCACCACCGCCACCACCAGCTTTTTTAGCTACTTCTTTAATTATATTCCCAGCATGGATACCCTTGGGAATTAAATCCTTAGTAACTGTGGCTACAAAATTCACCTTATCCTCATTTTTTGCACCCAATACAACAACTGCTGAACCTAATTTATCTCGGAAAATATCCGCCATGGAACGAAGACTGTTAATGTCAGTGGTATTAACTTCGGTTACTAACACATTTATCCCTTTGATAACCACAGTTTTTTCTATAAGACTTTCAGCCTCTTGTTTAGAAACCTTGGATCTCAGCTGTTCCAATTCTTTTTCTAGATCCTTAACTTGTCCTAAAACCTGCTCAATTTTAGAAACTAAATCCTTAGGATTAGACTTTAATGCCTGACTTGCCTTTTTTAGAAGTTCTTCATGTTCTTTGATATTTATTAAAGCTTTTTCACCAGTTACTGCTTCAATTCTTCTAATACCTGCTGCTACTGCACCTTCACTAACTATTTTAATTAAACCTATTTCACTGGTATTTTTAACATGGGTACCTCCACATAATTCAATGGTGTAATCCCCTGATTTAACACAACGCACAATATCCCCATATTTCTCACCAAATAAAGCCAATGCTCCTAGTTTCTTGGCCTCTTCAATATTAGTTTCAAAGGTTTCCACTAGATGACCAATTAGAATTTCCCTGTTTACTTTTTCTTCTATTATTTCCAATTCCTCAGAAGTTACCTGACTGAAGTGTGAGAAATCAAAACGAAGTCTATTAGGTTCAACCAGAGAACCAGCTTGATTAACATGATCCCCCAGAACCTCTTTTAAGGCTTTGTGCAGTAAGTGAGTAGCAGAGTGGTTACGAGCTGTATCCTTTCTTAGCTTAGCATCCACCCTTGCAGTGATTTCCTCATTAATAGATAGTTCACCGCTAACCTCACCAAGATGAACAATCTTACCATCAGGCAATTTCTGAGTATCTAGAACTTTCATTTGCCCCTTGCTTCCTTCAAGAATACCCTTATCCCCTACTTGTCCACCGCCTTCAGGATAAAAGGGGGTCTTATCCAAAACTACATAGACCTCTTGGGCATCCTTCACCTGGGAAACGCTTTTTCCTTCTTTAATTATCCCCAGAATTTTACTAGCTACCTCTAAATTTTCATAACCTAGAAATTTGCTGGGAGGCAATTCTCCTAGTTGTTCACTAACTGTAAGAGCTAAGTCCCAAGCCTTGACATCCTTTTGCGCACTTCTAGCTCTTTGTCTTTGTTCCTCCATAGCTTGGTTAAAACCTGCTTCGTCTACAGTTAAACCATGCTCTTCGGCAATATCTTGAGTTAAGTCTATGGGGAACCCATATGTATCATAAAGAGTAAAAGCTTCTTGCCCTGAAATTTCACTATTTCCTTCGGCTTTAGCTTTCTTTATTATCTCATTGACAATCTTCATACCGTCATTTAATGTTTCTCTAAATCTTTCTTCTTCCATTTTAATTATGTTTTGAACATGTTCTAAATTTTCTTCCAGTTCAGGATAGGCATCGATCATTAAATCCCTAACTACTGGGCTTAGTTGATATAAGAATGGTTTTTCAATTCCTAAAACCTTACCAAAACGAACTGCTCGACGGAGGATTCTCCTTAAAACATAGCCTCGTCCTTCATTACTAGGCAATACACCATCGCCTATCAAAAAGGTACAAGAACGGGCATGATCAGCTATAACCCTGAAGGGGAAACCTTGTTGCCCTGGGTGATATTTTTTACCACTTATTTTTTCAACCTCATTAATTAAAGGTTTGATTAAATCCGTATCATAATTGCTATCAACATTCTGGACAATTGAGGCTATCCTTTCTAAACCCATACCTGTATCAATACTCGGTTTTGGTAAAGGAGTCATGTTACCTTTTTCATCCCGATTATACTGCATAAAAACTAAGTTCCAAATTTCTAACCAGCGATCACAATCACAAACTCCTAAGTCACATTTGGGAGCATCACAAGCTTTATCTTCTCCTCTATCAATGTGGATTTCACTACAAGGTCCACAAGGCCCTGTGTCACCCATGGACCAGAAATTATCCTCTTCCCCCAGACGGTAAATTCTTTCTGCAGGGACAGGAGTTAATTCCTGCCATAATTGGAAGGCTTCATCATCATCCTGATAAATAGTCACATATAATTTATCTTGAGGTAAACCCATTTCCTTAGTGAGAAATTCCCAAGCAAAGATAATAGCATCTCTCTTAAAGTAATCACCAAAGGAAAAATTACCTAGCATTTCAAAAAAGGTGTGATGTCTTGCAGTCCGGCCTACTGTATCTAAATCGTTATGCTTACCTCCAGCCCTAACACATTTTTGAGAAGTAACTGCCCTGGAATAAGGTCTTTTTTCTAGCCCTAAGAAAATATCCTTAAATTGATTCATCCCTGCATTAGAAAATAATAAGGTTGGGTCGTTATGAGGTATAAGGGATGAACTGGATACATGAGTGTGTCCCTTAGACTCAAAATATTCAATAAATTTTTTCCTGATCTCTTTTCCTGATAACATTGTCTAAAATCTTCCTTCCTTGTAAAAGTTATAGGGATTGACCTCCCATTAATAAATTATAAAACTCCTCCATCCCAGCAGGGACGAGGAGTTATTCTCGCGGTACCACCCTGTTAACCGAAAAATTACCCGGTCACCTTAGTAGGCCAAAAGCCATGCTTAATAACGATAAGCTACTCGTCCAATTTTTATTTGGAACCTCGGGATGGGCCTAAATTAACAATACCGAGAAGTTTACAGCATCCTACCTTCTCTCTCTGGAGGCGTAAATTAATTTATCTTATCCTTCTTAGATTTTATCTGTAGTTAAATTTTGACTTTATTATACATAAGGCAACAATTACTTGTCAAATATTATAAAAAAGACTTAATCAAATTCAAAGCTATCATAAATAACCTCAATTATTGCGTCTATACCGCCATAAAGTTCCTAAAATAACGGCAATTAATCCAATTGTAAGTGTACCAGACCACCAACGTATTTGGCCTAAACTCCTGCCTTGTATAAGAACATTATATATTACTATATTTCCTACAAAATGAAAGAGAAATAATACAATCACCAATTTCAAAATATCCCTAAGCATCATTTTATTCATTGTTCATCCCCTCCTCTGTTAATGTCCTAACCCTTTTGGCAGTCCTATTATAAATATTTACGCTGAGCCTAAAAGAAGTACCATGCCCAAACCAAAACCCTTCTTTGCTAATTAAAGATATAGTCAGTATATTTTCAGGAAGTCCTTGATAGTGGCCCTCATAATCATTATTACGACCTTCACTTTGGATTAAATCTAGCAGATAATCCTGTGTTTATTTCCACTTCCCTTATTTTTTTAATCTACTAACTATTACACCAATACTCAATCATAAGTATTAAAGACAATAGCATCTTCCTAAAAGTGATAATTAGATTCCATTATATATTGTACTTCATCATTCTAAAGACAGTTTCATAAAATTTCTACTAAATTAATACATTATTCGACAGAGATTAAATTGAAGATATGTGGCAGTTGCTCAACTTTACATCTCTATTAATTTTTTAATTAGAAAGGATAATAGAACCTTTAAGATGCCTGTTACGGGCACAGCAAAAATCATCCCTACTAAACCATATAAATGGCCTCCAGCTAAGAGAGCCAAAATAATTACCAGTGGATGAAGGCCCAAGCTTTTTCCAAGAATTTTTGGGGAAATAATATTACCCTCTAATTGTTGAACTGCAAACATAATTAAAATCACATAGATAGCTAGAGTTTTAGATTGTAATAGAGCTAACCCTACTGCAGGTATCATACTTAGTAAAGGTCCAAAGTAGGGGATGATATTAAAGGCACCAGCTAACATGCCTATAACTAAAGCAAATTCCATTTTAACTAAAGTTAAACCTATTGCCGTTAAGGCTCCCACAAATAGAGCCACTAAAAGGTGTCCTCGCAAAAAACTTTTTAGAACCTTATCCATCTGTTGTCCTAAAGAAATAACATCTTTCCTTGTGGAGGTAGGCATAAAAGTAAGAATATTTGTCTTAAAAAGTTCAAAATCCTTAAGAAAGTAAAAAGCTAAAAT
>JAAZJU010000103.1 GCA_012800195.1 Clostridia bacterium | reverse complement strand
CTTTATTATAAACTTTTCTACATTAAAACCCCACTTGCAGGGAGCCAAATGTACCACAGATTACTTCAACAAACATCAAACAAACATCAAAGAAAACAGCCGTAATGCTCTTAATCTCAAGCCATTTGAAGTAATCTCTTGTCCACTTAAACATCAAATAAACATCAACTTGTAGGTTTTTCGGCAATTTCCAGACAAAGCAAAACCGCCTATTCTGCTGAACAGGCGGGGGTAGAGGTGTCCTCCTTCATGCTTTCGCGCTTTTCAAGCGCTTTCGCATGGCCGGACATAACAAAAAAAGACCAACTTGTTCGGTTGATCTTTTTGCTATTTGGTTGCGGAGATGGATTTGAACCACACGGCCTTCGGGTTATGACTTGGGAAGGGGGCTGTATCAAAATATGAAATGTGTCATTCTGGTGCCGTGGTATGGTCGAAGAATCTTCTAGATCTAGCTGTTATGCAATTTGATTAAGACCCTTCGCTTTGCTCAGAATGACCTCCACTTTTGAACAGACCCTGTTAGAGGTCGGTTATGGATAGCCGCCTACTCAATTTTCGTAAAAACTATTATTTTGAGTTATTGCCAAAGTGCGGGATACCCAATGGGTGTGGCGTATGTTCCGTAATAATTACTAGTAAAGTTCCCAGGTTCCTTATTTCGACTAAATTGAGGAACGATTTTCATTTGATATGCATTGGTAACATCAATAGAAAAATCACAAGGAAGGCTTCCAGATTTTATTGAATCAGAAGTATATACTAATTTATCATCAAGATAAATTAGATATCTTGTCATACCAAACTCGCATCCGTTAATAGCATTCTTATTAGATTCCCTTAAATAAATTGTACCAGTAAATTTGCTGTATTGACCATTTAATAAATAGGACACCTCATTACTTTCAGGATACAAAATTCTTTCATAGGTTGAGCCATTATTTGCTACATGTCTGCTATTGCTTTCATATACACCATAATGATTAATCTCATATACATGTTTACCGGTAAAAGTATTTAAATCTCCAAGCCATGCAGCAGGTTGTTTATGCTCTTGGTCTTGACCTAATATAACGGTTTGAGTTGCAGCATCCCATGATACTGGTAAACCAAGGGCTTCAGCAAGTGCTCTTACTGGTAAATAATTAGTTCCGTTCATAATAAAAGGTTCAACGTCATTTCCCTGCGCATCCTTCAGTTCGAGTATTTTACCGTTAAGACGAACTTTAATGGAGTTATAATACAGTTCAGCAGTCTTAGTTGTTGCCTCGGCGAGTCCGGGTATGGTCATCCCTAATATTAAAACAGTTACCAATACACCTAAAATAAATGACTTAAAATTAAATTTCTTCACAACCTTACACCAACCCTTTCCATTTTATATTATTTTAACATAATTAAATATTTTTTGCAACTTAACGAATAAGTTCGATAGCGTTAATTTACTGTAGGGAAAATAAGAGAAGACTTATCCTGATTGTTTGTTTTGCAGATTTGCTATAGTTTAGCCTAACATACGATCTAATCATTCGCAAGATGGCAACTTAGTCCACTACCTCAGCTACATTTCCCTACTAGTTTCCTTAATGCATGATATAATCCAGTTTTGTGACCACCATGAATAGCGGGTAAATCTACATTAAAGCTGCTTTCATATCTTATGCCTGACCTCCTCATGCCCCTGATAATTTCATCTTGAATTTCTTCCTTTTGTACCAGTCGTTCTTGTTCTTTTTGGAACATTACCAAATCGTAGATATTTCCACCGTTTTTCTTGTATACCAGGAGCTTTGTCATCTGGTTAACACCTGTTTTAGACCAGCCTTTAGGTCTACTACTTAGTCTGTTTGATAAAACATGACTTACATGGCCCTCAGCACTACAACCTACTATTTCATAACCTTTTTCCGCTTTGATGGCAATCCCCGCCCAGTTATTCATTATATATTTTCTTGCATCTTTTACAGCGGCTATTTTTGTCTCGTTTTCAGTCAGTTCTAAAATCCTGTTAAATACTCTATGAGCCATTTCTTTATCAGGCCAATCCAAAGCATCCTTCAATCCTTGATAAATTGCCTCATCGTCCAAATGAGCTGTTGCAACCTTAATATATTTGTTCAGGTGATGATTATCTAATACAAACCTGCTCTTTCCTATCCAATTTAGTCCCTGTTTTATCCACGAGGCTCCATCTCCTGAAATATATACGGTCTCTATTTTATCTTCATCATATTGCTCCGAGATATATTGAGCAACCTGAAGCCATAGATCCTCCGAACTACAATCTTCGCCAAAGTAACGGACATTCTTTACAACCTTTCTTTTTGCTGTGCTTCTACTAATGTCTACTCCTTCGTGAACATAGATAAGCTTTGGCATTAGGCATCTTGTGCCGCCTTTTCTCTTAGCTTGGTGCGCCACATGATCCTCATCGGCTTCTATGTATAAAATTCTGACATCTCTCTTTTCTGAACATCTGAGCTTTGGAGGATTTACTTCTGCTGTATGTACTTTGTTCATAACCGCTTGCTTACTTACTTCATTTTCGTAACTAGCTTTTTCCCCAGCTTTTCTATAGCTGCTTTCTATTGCCTCGTCCAGAGTATTAATTACAACATCCGCACTCATTCTCTCATGTGGTTTTATCCCCGCAAGTTCGTCCACAAGATATTTACGCTTACCGCCTTGTTTAGGTTTAAAGTATGTTCTTTTATATCTTATCTGACCAAATGTCGTTAAAAGCCCTGTTTCATCTTTTCTGACAATTTCCCAATCCTTTTTTCTAACCCCATCTTGTCTAAGATATTCATCCATATCTTCTAAAACTTCCGAAACGATATCTCTACCTAATTTCATTAAATCCTGATTCACACCTAAAATCAAATCAGCAATATCCTTACCCTCTGATATGAATTTTTTTATTCTTTCCTCAATTTTCTTTACACCTAAGTCGTTAAAATGCAGTATACTATTGTACATGAAGATGTCATCCTTTCTCGTTGAGTAATTTCTGCCAAGTTTTTATCTTAACAG
>JAAZJU010000102.1 GCA_012800195.1 Clostridia bacterium | reverse complement strand
TACCCCTGCAAGGGATACTAGGTCTGTGATGAGCCTAAGCGAAATCAGAGACCAGAATCCTACTGCTTAGAGTAGTCCCCAATGAACCAAGGGATAGCGAAACAATAGCATTATAAATGGCCAGTTACAAGGTACTGGCCATTTTATTTATGCTCTTAATTTTATTTTCTATCTAACCAACAATTATTATCATTCAAAATATACCATACTGGTCTTTTTTAATTCCTGAACACTATAGAGTATTTCATAAGCCTCAATCTTATATTTTGTAACAATGTCTTGAACAAAGACTTCTATTTCCTGCTCTTTCCTACTGTGAACCATAGCATAGAGATTATATGGCCAATCCTCATATAATTGTCTTTCGTAGCAATGGCTGACAAGGGGACTTGAAGCCAACTCCAATCCAACCTTTTCTGTTATTGGTGCATCAGTCTTAAAGACAACCATGGCATTATTTTTATATCCTGATTTCTGGTGACGCAAAACTGCCCTAATCTTTTTCAATTTTTTTGCATCCTTCAGAGCTTTTAACCTTTCAATAACCTCTTCTTCTGAGATCCCAATAATTCTACCTATTGACTCATATGGGTTTTCTTCAAAAGGCAAGTTTCCCTGAAGTATCTTGATTAGCTTTTGATTAATTTGGTCCACGAAAAATCACCTGCCTTCCATATCAAAAAAAACATTCAACTTGTAATTTCTCAAATTAGGAAATTCATAAATCTTTGTAATTCTAAAGCGCTCTTCGAGACCTTTAAGAAAAACTTCTTTTTCTGAAGGATCAGTAAAAGCAAAAGTAAACCACATATTAAGAAAACCAGACCTTTGATAATTATGAGTAACATTTTTGAAAGAATTAACATAGGCAGCTACGGAACTAAAAATATCATCCGTAACCTGCAGCCCAAAAAGAATACTGGTATAGCCCATAGCGGCATTGTTAAATGTCCCACCAAGCCTTCGAATAAGATCTTCTTGGTACAACTCTTTAATTCTCTTCAATACTTCTGACCTTGTTATTTCAAGTTGTCTAGCTATAATACCATAAGGATCCCTTTCTAATGGAAGACCTTCTTGCAGCAAGTTAACTAAATTTATATCAATAGCATCCATTTTTACCTCCTAAAACACCAGGGTTCTTCTGCCAGATAGCTCCCCTTATAATAGAAAGCTCTTGCCCTACAACCTCCGCAAATATTTACATATCCACATTTGCCACAGGCACCCTCATATTTTTTAAAATTACGCAACTCTTGGAATACTGGACTAGATTCCCAAATTTGATCAAAAGATTTTTCTCTGACATTTCCAACTTCCACGGGAAGGTAAGGACAAATATTAACTTGACCTTCAGGGAGGATACAGCAATAAGCCGTACCAGCCAGACAACCCCTAGTAAACCGCTGAGCTATACCTAACTCCTTAGCCATAGGCATAAACTGTGGTGCACAGGTAGGTTTCAATTCCAGGGAAGTGCTAGATTGTAGATTAAGTACCCGCTGAATCATAGAAAAGTATGCCTTTTCTTTAAGACTTTCCTCTTCAATGGAAAGTGCTCTACCAGTAGGCACCAGGAAGAAAGGATGAATCGCATGCACTCCCTTTTTTTCATAGTAAGAGACTATCTTATCAAACTCTTCTTGGTTCTTCTCCGTCACTGTCATATTGATCTGCACTCTTAACCCAGCGGAAAGGGCATTTTCAATCCCTTCCTGAGCTTTCTCCAATGCACCAGGTTGACCCCGGAATTGATCATGACATTCTTTATCAAGGCTATCTACACTGATTGCCACACCCCTTAATCCTGCTTGCAAAAGTTCTCTAGCGACTTCTTTAGTCAGTAAGGTACCATTGGTACCCATAGCTGGCATTATTCCCGCTTCTCTAGCAATACCAATTAGTTCAAAGATATCATTTCTTAATAGGGGCTCTCCCCCACTTAATATAAGCAGCCGAAAGCCTGCTTTACTAATTTCTCCAATCAGCTTTTTCCCTTCTTCTGTGGTAAGTTCATTGCTGGTATCCACATTGAGGCTGGATTCTCGGTAGCAGTGAACACAATTTAGATTGCATTTCTTAGTTGTATTCCAGGATATTAACATGCTAGCCCTCCCTAAATGCTAATTTCTTCATCGGTCAAATAACAGGCTGGATCTGAAACCCAAAAATCACCAGTGCTTTGGGCTCTTGCGCGAAAATTACCGTTACACTGGTCCAGCCATCTACAGTAAGCACATCTGCCTTGTAGATATTTTTTTCTGTCCCGTAGCTTTTCTAGGAAAGGATTATCAAAACCATCCCATATTTCCCCAAAGCTTTTTTCTCTAACATTACCTAGGGAGATACCCCTAGTAAATTGATCGATATAGACATTTCCTTCCCAGTCAACAGAAGAAATGGCAGATCCTGAGCGGTTTCCACCATTGGCCGTAATCAGCGAGAGTATTTTCTGAGACTGTTCCTTATCTCTTTTTTTCATGTAGTTATAGAGATATATGCCATCACAGTGATTATCAACAGTCAAAATTTCTGTTTCTATTCCCTTTCTATTAAAGTCCAAAGTCTTCTCAATGATAAAATCAAGAGCTTCCCTGGTTTCAACATGGGTCAAATCCTCATTTTTAATATTGGAGCCCCTTCCCGAATAAACAAGGTGATAAAAGCATACTCTTTTAATTTGTTCTTGTTCAATAAGATTAAATATGTCTGGTAGATCCTGATATGTCGTCCTACTAAGAGTCAGCCGCAAGCCTGTTTTCTGACCCACTTCATGGCAGTTTTGGAACCCCTCTATTGCTTTTTCAAAGGCTCCAGACACCCCTCTAAAGGAATCATTGACATCCTTTAAGCCGTCAAGACTTATTCCTACATAAGAGATACCCAGTTCCTTAATCCTTTCTGCCTTTTCCTTATCAATCAAGGTGCCGTTAGTGGATATAACCATTCGCAGTCCCAATTGATTACCGTATTCAAAAAGCTGAAAAATATCTTTTCTCATCAGAGGTTCTCCCCCTGAAAAAAGAAGTACAGGAACTTTATATGTAACAAGGGAATCCATAAACTGTTTAGCTTCTTCTGTAGAGAGTTCCCCTGATTTATAGGTATTCACTGCCCCAGCATAACAATGGCGACATTTTAGATTACAAGTGCGGGTGCAATTCCAGACAACGATGGGACCTTTGCCTCTTGTTGTACCTCTGGTATTTCCTTGTACATGAGGATGATATCTAAGGCTATCACCAAAGTGTTGCTGATTTAGCAGTAACTTTGAAAAACTAATCATCTTCAAACCTCCGTTATTGTAGATAGTGTGGGATAAATAATATACCAATTATATTAAGTGAGAAAGAGAATGACAAGTTAAATTCTATCTAATATACAGAAAATTGTCGAATATTTGGAAAAAAGGTCAGTTTCTTAAAGCATCATTAAAAAAACAGCCTAACAAATGCTAATTTTACATTTGCTAGACTGTCACTTTTCTTCTCCTGTCTTTCTGATATATTCACAAGTTTCTGCATTAAAACGTTTAGAGAGCTGCGTTTTGTCCTGCTATAAATCCTGAGGACCAAGCCCATTGAAGATTAAAACCACCACATAAACCATCAATATCGATTATCTCCCCTGCAAAAAACAAACCCTTAACCAACTTTGATTCCATAGTGTTCGGGTTTATTTCTCTGGTTTCTACACCCCCTGCAGTTACTTGAGCACTTTGCCAGCCCTTGGTTCCTCTAATTTCAAACCTCCAGTCAGTTAAAATATCTACAATCCTATCTATATCCTTTTTAGATAAATTAGCTACTGGTCTTTTTAGATCATTAATTCCTGCTTCCAAGAGAACTACCGGAATTAACCTTTTATTTATCAATCCCACCAGACTAAATTCAATAGGTTTCTTGGCCCCTATTTGAAATCTTTTAGTAATAAGTTTTCTTAAGTCTTCTTTAGACATCATATCCATAATAGTAATTTTTAAAAAAGCTTTCTGGCCTGCATTTAATAGTTCACCCGCTTTTCTGCTTATCTGAAGTATAGGTGGACCAGAAACTCCATAATTAGCAAAGAGAATATCCCCTCGGTCTTTAGCCAAAGATTTATTGTTATAGATAATCTCAGCTGTCCCCACAAATTTGACGCCATTAATACGACTGAAATAGGAACCCTCCAACATTAATTGCACTAAAGCAGGAAAAATATCACTAATAGTATGGCCTAGCTTTGTTGCTAAGTCATAACCTTCTCCACTGGAACCACTAGAAGGCATAGCTTTGCCTCCCGTAGTAATGATAACCCTATCCCCCTGATATTTTTGCCCATCTTTCAATTCTACTTGGAATTTGTCTTTTTTCTTGATAATATCCTTGACCTCAGCATCACAAACAATGTTAACCCCCAGTTCATTTAATTCATATAACAAAACATCAAGAACACTTGAAGCCTGGTCAGACATAGGGAAAACCTTTCCCATCTCCTCTACCTTATGGGCAATTCCCAATTTTTCAAAGAAGTTAATTGTTTCCTGTACTGAAAAATTTGCTAATGCGCCATAAGCAAACTTAGGATTATTACTGCTATAATAACAACTAATATCAGCATTGATATTAGTGAAATTGCACCGACCATTTCCTGTGGCTAAGATTTTCTTGCCCACCCGGGGATTTTTTTCTAGTATAGTAACATCAGCACCTAGTCTCTTAGCAGAAATAGCAGCCATCATACCAGCTGCTCCTCCCCCTACCACTATTACCTGCATATTTTTCTTCATATCTATCCCTCATTTTATAATCTGTTATTTATGTTCTTCCTGTTATATAATCCCCACTTTAAGAGAAACCAATATGAAAAATAATTAGCTAACTATGAACCTTCACTAACTAAATATCTTAATACTGTTTTCAATTTATTTTTTTCCGTTCTCCGCAAATCAGAAAGGTAGATTTCCCTATGTTTTAGAGTCCTCATTTGCAAATTGTTTTCAGAAATAAAGTCCTTCATTTGTTTAAAAGTTCTAGGTTCCTCATCGAAGGAACCAATATGCATCATTTGCACGGACAATCCATCCTCCATTATTTCAAATGTCACTGAATCTAATAGGGGATGATTCTTTTTCTTTCTAACATTCTCAAATGCTAAATCCACCACTTCTTGGGTCACAAAATCAGGTTGCCTAATCATAATTGTATATAATAATTGGTCTTTATCTAATTTTTCAGCCTTCCTCCCCTCTTCGGTTAAATCCCATAGCCCTTCCAGTGGATAGACAGTATATTCAAAATAACCTTCTGGGGTGTAGCCAGTTTTGGGCATCATTCTAACAGCATAGGCCAAAGAATACAATACCCCAACCTTCTCAGAAAACTCTTCCTTATTTGGATCCCCTTGCCCACTAATCATGAAAAACTTCATAGGTGGTATTGTAATTAATTGGGGTTTTTCTTTAGGAAAATACAAATTTTTTTCTTGCTTTCTCCATTCATATTTCATATAAATCTTTCCTTCCCCACTAACCAAATTTCCTTATCTTTAAAATTAACTCTAGTTTACCTTAAAATCCCTGAAAAACAAACCACCCGCTAAGCGGGTGGTTATATTACTTTATACTAACTATTTAAAAAATCAAGAGCAAATTGAACATGTAATGCTGTACCATATTTCAAATAATCTTCATCAATCTTAAATCTTTCATGGTGAGGGAAATATATAGCTTCTTTTTCTTCATTTTTATATCCCAGGAATGCATAAACTCCTTGAGCATGTTGGAAATAGTAGGGCATGTCTTCAGAACCCATATATCTTGGTAAGGATACATTTTTACCTTCACCAAAGATTTTGGCAGCACTTTGTTCCGCTAGTTTTGCTAATTCATCATCATTATACATACTAAGTGCACTTTCCTCGATAATTACTTCAGCCTTTAGCTCAAAAGCATCTGCAATAGCCTGAGCATGTCTTCTTATCCCTTCATGAGCTATTTTTCTAACCTCTGGACTAAAGTATCTCATAGAAATCTCAAGCTCTGTGTACTTAGAAATTATATTGGCCTTTGTGCCTCCCAGGAATTTTCCTACGGAAATAACTATCGGATCTTGGGCGTTAATATTTTTAGTAACCATAGCCTGTAGGTTAGTAACAAAAACACAGGCCGGATGGACAGTATCCTTAGCAAGATGGGGGACAGAACTATGTCCTGATACTCCTTCAAACTTAACATAAATAGTATCGCAGCCCGCCATTCTATATCCTGGTTCAATATTAAAATATCCTGTCTCCATTTCTGACATTCCATGCATACCTAAGCAGGCATCTACTCCATCCATTCCACCAGCTTCAATAATTTTTTTAGCTCCTGTGAATGTTTCTTCCCCCTCTTGGAAGAAAAACCTTATTTCACCAGGTATTTCATCTTTCATTTCTGCTAAAATTTTTACAGCACCAAGAAGCATAGCGGCGTGGGCATCATGACCACAAGCATGCATTAAGCCAGGGGTTTTTGATTTAAATTCTACATCAGCTTCCTCGTTTACTGGAAGAGCATCGATATCTGCTCTTAAAGCTACTGTTTTCCCACTTTTCCCGCCTTTTAAGGTAGCAATTAAAGAGGTGTTGCCTGCTTTCTTATAAGGTATTCCCAGCTTGTCTAATTCCTTCATAATCTTTTCCTGGGTTTTAAACTCTTGACCACTTAATTCAGGTTCTTGATGCAAATTTCTTCTAAAACTAATTATATAATCTTCAATGGCTCGAGCTTTATCTAATATATTTGACATAATTTAATTTACCTCCCTGTTTTATATTTTATATACATTCCAAATAGTCGATACTTTTCTACTTTGTTGCTTGTGGCTTTCCAGGTGGAATAGTCATTAATATTGAAATTATTGCTGTAAGTACCATAACTAGGTTGAACAGCAAAGCGATGGCCGCTGCATAACGAATGGATATATTGTCTGCTCGTCCCCAGAATATTCCTTCAGCCCAGCTAATATCTACACCACTTAGCCCTGTAAGTAATGCTGCCGAAATTGCTACACCAAGGGCAGCACCTAATGAGGAGGCCATTTTATAAATCCCTGAGGCTGAGCCGGCTTTTTCAGCGGGAACTGTTGATAAAGCTGCATCAGTGGATGGGGTTGCATAGAAACCTAAGCCTATCCCAAAAAGTGTAAACCCAATGGTTGAAATTACCATATATTGCTCCGCTAATACAAAGGTAAAGCAATTTAGAAAAATTCCAGTGCCTGTAATTAAACAGCCTAAAAGCATAGGCTTTCGAGCGCCCCATTTTTGTAGTAGTTTTTCCCCTACTCTAATTGTCAACAAAATAGCAATCAAATAGCCTATAGTTAATAAACCTGCCTGAAAAGATGATAGCCCTGCCCCTAACTGAACCAGTGTCAAGGTAACAATTAATGTACCAGCTGCTCCATTGAGCAAGAAATTAGAAATAGTGGCTCCAGTGTAAGTTTTATTTTTAAATAAATTAAAATCAATGAAACTGTTTTCTATACTTTTTTCAATCCTGACAAAGGCATAAAGAGAAGCAATAGCCACTGCAACAAGTGCCAATATGGTCGGACTTAACCAGCCCATTCGTGCTCCTTGACCAATCACAATATTTATAGCAACCATACCTATCATAAAGGTAAGAACTCCAGCATAGTCAAATTTTTCTTTCTTCTCACTGGGAGGATTCTTACTTTCTGGTGTTCCGGTAATCAGATAATAACTCAATATGGCCACAGCAATGGAAAACCAAAATATCCACCGCCATCCAATAGTGGAAGCAATAATCCCTCCAAAAAGTGAGCTAAGTCTAGATCCTCCCCATGAACCAATAGACCAGAAACTTATCGCCCGTTGCCGGGCAGCACCATCATAATAAGCTTTAATAATTGCCAAAGTACTTGGCATAATACAGGCTGCAGAAAGCCCCTGAATGATACGCCCTGACATTAGAAACAGTGTAGCTCCTTTAGGGGATGCAGCAATTAAAAGGGAGCCTACGATACTCAAAATAAGCCCTATTTTTGTCGTTTTAACACGACCAAACTTATCCCCCAAACCCCCTATTACAACAATAAAAATACCTGAAAATAGGGCCGTTATACTTACAGCAATATTAGTAGTGTTAACATCAATACCTAAATCTGTTTGCATAATGGGAGCAATATTCAATGTAGTCTGGGCAAAAAGCCAGAAGGTAATAACACCCAAAACTATCCCCAACAGCAATTTATCATTGCCTTGATATTCTTGTGCATTCACATTGTTCTTCAAAAAGCATCCACTCCTTTAAAATATAATATTAAAACTTTTAATGATGAATTAAAAATGTACTGTCAATTATAATTCATTACTTCCTTGAAAAATTTGTCTAAACATAATTTACATTATTCTTTGTATTATTAAACATTATTCTTTGTATTATTAAACATTGTTAAAACAAATAATAATGTAAGTATTTTTGAATTCTATATCATCTACTTTGAAGCCACACGGATAAATGAAAAATGAGAACAATTAAAAAATCAACTCCTGTTAGATTTTTAATAATAAAAAAATAAAGGGATCCTTATGGACCCCTTACTATTCCGCTATTATATTAAAATAATAAAATTAATAATTCTCTGCTCTTACCTCAAAATAGGACTGGCTATATTTACATACTGGACATACATCGGGAGCTTTTTTGCCCATAACAAGATGACCACAAACGCGACATTCCCACATGGTTTCTTCACCTTTTTCAAATACCTGTTGCATCTCTACATTCTTTAATAGAGCACGATAACGCTCTTCGTGGGCTTTTTCAATAGCAGCAACCCTGCGGAATTTCGCAGCCAGTTCTGGGAATCCTTCTTCCTCAGCATCTTTGGCAAAGCGATCATACATATCTGTCCATTCGTAATTTTCACCTTCTGCTGCCTGCAAAAGATTTTCCGCTGTATTTCCTAAGCCACCAAGCTCTTCAAACCAGATACGAGCATGTTCTTGTTCATTTCTGGCGGTTTTCAAAAAGATCTCCGCAAGCTGATCATAACCTTCTCTTTGAGCAATATGGGCAAAATAGGTGTACTTATTTCTAGCTTGACTTTCCCCTGCAAAACCTTCCCAGAGGTTTTTCTCGGTCTTAGTTCCAGCGTATTTATTCACTCTTTCTGCTTTTTCTTCCATTAATTCAAATACTGATGCAGGTTGATTACATTTTGGACATTTAAAGTCTTCTGGTAATTCTCCCTCATGAATATAACCACAAATAGTACAACGATATTTAACCATTTTTTTATCCCCCTGTTCTAAATTATTTTTCTTTAATATATCCAATAATTTTTTCACAGCATCTACAGGCAATCCCTCTAACTCTTTATTTTCCATAAGGGATTGTAAAAAATCCACTGTGTTTTGACTTTGCGGAAGCATATATCCCGCTTCACGGATAATATCCTCAGCCATAATCCGATTAGATTTTTCAAGGGCTTTTGCCAACCTGCCCGATAATCCTGAGGCAATATTTTCCTGTTCTGACTTGCTACGCAAAAGCATTTTCATAGCCTGCAAAACTTCTTCCTTCTTAGGCTGTTGGGGTGGGTATTCAAAAGGAACCATAGATATTGCACCAGATGGACAAGCTTCAGCACAATCTCCACAGCCAATACATTTTTCCACATCAATGATACTATTCTCCGTGTCTGTAGCCCCAGTTGGGCAGACATAGAGACACAAGCAATCCTTGGTACATAAACGGATATTCCTTACTGCATATTTATCAGCCATTCCCATTACCCCCTTCCACCTTTTCAAATTTCCAGTTTGGTACTTTACAAACAGGACAAACTTCCGGTAGCTTGTCTCCTATGTAAATAAAACCACAAATGGTACAAACATAAACACCGGTATTTTGAAGCATAGCGTCTCCTTCTTTTTGATAGCGGTTCAAAAGAGACTTTAAAATACGAGTAACCTTTTCACACCAAGTCAGTGCCCGTAATGCTCCGCGATCCTTTGCATCAGCTGCCACAGTATTAGCTGTTGGCAAACCCCCTTCAAGGTCTTCTTCAATAAGTTCCATTAATTTTTCAAAATCTGGTTCTTTGGCAGGTGCGGATACCCCTTTAAAATACTCTGCCAACTCATTAAAAAGCTCAGCTTCCTCTAACTTATATTGCTTTTCACAACCCCGGGCTAAATTTGTACAAAGCGCAGCCATCTCTAGTGAAGACAATTCTCTCATGTCTTCAGGTAGCTCAAAGGTAACTATAGGCTTTTTCTCTACAGACTCAGAAATTTCCCCTTGTTTTTTAAACTCTCCCTTGGTTGCCCCACAAAGAGGACAAACCCAATCCTCCGGAAGTTGTTCCCATGTTGTACCTGGGGCAATTCCTGCTTCGGGAATCCCCTTAGCCTCGTCATAGACATAACTACAGATAGTACAGACATATTTCCCCATTCCCCTACCTCCTCGCTTTCTAATTTTATTTTAAAAGGCATCTTGAAATAAATACCTTTAAAATACGGCTTCATAAGTAAATTGCATTTTTTCATGTAATAATAATAAAGTTGATACCATTACAATTACATTATATTACTTATAAAATTTCTTTTCAAGAATATTCAAAATTAAAGACACATCATGAACTAAACTTTACATCTAATATTTTTGAGTGTAAAATAAAGGAATAAATTTAATGTAAAAGGGGAAGCAAAATGAAAAAGAGGAACATAATTATTATTGGAGCAGCTGGGCGTGATTTTCATAATTTCAACACCTATTATCGGCATAATGAACTATATAATGTAGTAGCATTTACCGCCGCTCAAATTCCAGATATCGATGATCGGAAATATCCCAAGGAACTAGCTGGGCCTTTATACCCAGAAGGAATTCCAATCTATCCGCAGGACAAATTACCTCAATTGATTAAAGACTTGGAAGTAGATGAATGTATCTTTGCTTATAGCGACATAAGTTACCAAGGTGTGATGGGTATTTCCGCTATTGTCAATGCTGCTGGTGCAGATTTTACCCTCCTTGGACCAAAAAACACTTCACTTAAAAGTACCAAACCTGTAATTTCAGTTTGTGCTGTTCGCACTGGTTCTGGTAAAAGCCAAACATCCCGAAAGGTTATTGAAATCTTAATGGAAAATGGCCTTAAAGTTGTCGCCGTCAGACATCCCATGCCCTATGGTGATTTAGTTGCCCAAAGAGTACAACGCTTTGCAACTGTTGAAGATTTAAAGAAACATCATTGTACAATTGAAGAAATGGAAGAATATGAGCCTCATGTGGCTCGGGGGAATATAATCTATGCTGGCGTAGATTATGAAGATATCCTAAGAGCAGCTGAAAATGATCCCGATGGTTGTGATGTGATACTTTGGGATGGCGGAAATAATGACTTTCCTTTCTATAGGCCTGATCTAGCTATCACAGTAGTAGATCCCCATAGACCTGGCCATGAACTTAGCTATTATCCTGGAGAAGTTAGCCTACGAATGGCGGATGTAGCTGTTATTAATAAGGTTGATAGTGCTCGTCCAGAAGCAATTGCTATTGTGGAAGAAAACACTAAAAAAATCAACCCCAATGCAATTATTATTAAAGCAGAATCCCAGATTACTGTTGATAATCCAGAGGTTATTAAAGGTAAAAGAGTTTTAGTTGTGGAAGATGGTCCTACTTTGACCCATGGTGAAATGAAAATAGGTGCTGGTACCGTTGCTGCCGAAAGATTTGGAGCTAAGGAACTAGTGGATCCTCGTCCTTATACTGTAGGTAAACTTAAGGATACCTTCAACATTTACCCACACATTGGTACCTTACTACCTGCTATGGGCTATGGTGAACAACAATTAAAAGACTTGGAAGAAACAATAAATAATACAGATTGCGATGCTGTAATTATAGGTACACCGGTAGATTTAAATAGAATTATCACCATCAATAAACCTTCTACCCGTGTACACTATGAATTAAATGAAATTACTCAACCTAATCTTAAAGACATTTTAAAAGATTTTATTAAAGAACATAAGCTAGATAAATAAGATCCCCTGGCATTTTGTAAAAATAGAATTCCATAAAAAATAGAAAATAAGGTACTGTTTTATATATATCTAAAGACAGTACCTTTTTAATGTTCTTTATAAAGCATTAAGGATAAAGATTGCTTCTTAACCACAATTAGTGAGCCCATAACAACTATCCAATAGCTTTTCATACTGAAATGGCTACATATTATCCTACCTGTGCACTAGATCTAATATATCCGCACTTAATTCCGCTGTAATAATAAGTTTCTTCTTTGTTCTTGGATGGACAAATTCAATTTTTTTTGCATGTAAAGCTTGTCTATTTAAAAGTGGATTTTCTGTCTCCTTATATAAGCTATCACCAATAATTGGATGGCCTATATAAGCCAAATGAACCCGTAATTGATGGGTTCGCCCAGTCAAAGGTGCTAACTCTAAGAGACTCAGATTAGAAAATTCCTTTAATACTTTGTAGTTTGTAATCGCTTCTTGACCGCCTTCCATAACACTACGGACAATTGAGAAGGGGCATGGTCTGCCAATAGGTGCATCTATTACGCCATTTCTAAATTTTAGATGTCCCTCTACTAATGCCCAATAAGTTTTCTTTACTTGCTGGCTTTTTAACTGTCTTTGAATAAATTCATGAGCATAAGTGTTTTTGGATATCAAGATTATTCCAGAGGTATCGCGATCCAAGCGATTAATAAATCTAGCTTTAGCCATTATACCTTTTTGCAAAAAATGATAAGTTGCAGCATTAGCTAAAGTTCCTGATAGATGACGTCTCGTGGGATGGACAACTTGAAAAGGATCTTTATTTACTACTAATAAATCATCATCCTCATAAATGATTTTTAAGGGAATATTTTCAGGATTTATCTCAGGTTCTTCTTTACCAAAATCAATCACTAACCTATCTCCTGCTTTTATTTCCGCAATTATTGTTTTTTCTATGCCATTCACCCAAAAGCTCCCTTTGGTTTTAATTCTTTTTATAAGTTTTGCCGAAAACCCCTTAGAAGACAAATATTTTTTTAAAGTAGTATTATTAATATTTGCCTCAACTTGGAAATGATACCTATGGTAGTTTTCCATTTATCTGCCTCCAAGCTAATTATCATATTTGTGCCCATATAGAGCATACTAAGAAAATCAGTAGGAGATCTTCATCCCCTACTGATTTTTATTTCAACCAATCATAAACTACTCTACTACAGAGTTAGCCCTGGTTCTTTCTTTATTTAGCTGTATAGCCACCATCTACTGGAATAACTGCTCCTGTTACAAAGGATGAAGCTTCTGAGGCCAACCATAAAACAGCTTAAGCCACCTCAATGGGTTCAGCAAAACGCTTCATCATACTTAACTGATCACTAAACTCTTTATTTCTAAAATTGAAACCCTCCAAGGCTTTTTCTAGTTCTGGCGTATTAATGGCCCCTGGTGCCACCGCATTAATATGTATGCCAAAAGGTGAATAATCCATAGCAGCACTCTTGGTAAGGCCCACAATAGCGTGTTTAGCTGCCATATGAGCAGGCATATTAGATTGAGCTCTAAGGCCGCTGACAGCAGAAATATTAATAATTTTTCCACCTTTGCCTTGGATCATCATTTGCCTTAATTCATATTTCATGGATAAGGCTACACCCTTTAAATTAGTCTCAATAATATCATCAAATTCCACGATATCCATTTCAGCGATAGGACGATTATCTTTAATCCGAGCGGCACTATTAACAGCAATATCTAGCTGTCCATAGGTATCAGCAACAAAATTAACCATCTTCTCGGCAGATTTTCCTGTGGTAACATCCGCCAGAACGAAGTCTGCCGTCCCTCCAGCTTCCTTTATTTTCTCCACTTCTGCCTTACCTTTTTCTTCATTTATATCAGCTATAATAACCTTAGCACCATTTTCGATAAACAATTTAGCCGTTGTTAGACCTAGTCCACCAGCACCGCCAGTGATAAGACAAACCTTACCTTCTAAAACACCCATGATATAACCCCCTTAATAATAAGTTTGCCAATTGAATTAGAGATCTTACATTGAAGTATATCCGCCATCAACATTCAATACTGCACCAGTAATATAAGAGGCTTCATCTGATGCTAGCCACATACTTGCTTCAGCAATTTCCGAGGCCTCGGCAAAACGGCCTAGCATACTTAACTGTTTTGCATAAGCTACTGGATCAAAGCCAAAATGTTCTAAAGCTTGCATCAGCATTGGTGTTTTGACTGCACCCGGTGCCACGGAATTAATACGGATGCCTTTGTCCGCATAGTCTATAGAAGCACTTTTAGTTAAACCGATTACACCATGTTTTGCTGCTATATACATTGGGTTTCTAGGTTGAGGCCGAATACCGCTAACAGAAGAAATATTAATAATTGATCCTCCTGTATCCTGCTTCAACATTTGCATAATCTCATACTTAAGACATAATGCCACACCCTTTAAGTCAACAGCTAATAATTGATGCATAACATCCTCGTTCATTTCTGCTAAGGGCTTATCATCTGGTGTACGAGCTGCATTATTTACAGCAACATCCAATCTCCCATAAGTCTCAACAGTAAATTGCACCATTTTTTCAACATCTTCTGCATTTGATACATCTACATATACAAAGGCTGCTGTTCCGCCTGCTGCATTTATTTTTGAGACTTGTTCCCTACCTAGGGGCTCATTAAAATCAGCTACAACAACTTTAGCACCATTTTGGGCAAAGAGCTCTGCTGTTGCCGCACCCATACCCATAGCTGCACCCGTTATAATTGCTACTTTGCCATCTAATTTTTTCATGCCTACACCTCTTTCAAAATTAAGTACTTGAAGAACATCCCTGGCTTTATGATGTCTTCTTTAATTGCCCTTAATTCTATTCTAGTCCTTTTTAATAAGAAATACTATAGCATTGTGCCATTTTAATAAGTTAAAATTCTCACATGCTATAAGAGTTATAAATCGTAGACATGATTTAATGGGCCAGAACCTTGGCCCAAATCCAGCATGGCTTTCAGTGCACCAGTTAAATATTCTTTAGCATTTTTTACACTTTCCGCAAGAGAATAACCAGCAGCAAGATTACAAGCAATAGCTGAAGAAAGGGTACATCCTGTTCCGTGAGTGTTAGGATTATTCACACGTTCTGCCTTAAGCCAATGTAAATTACCATTTTCATAAAGCAGGTCATTGGCACTATCAAGCAAATGTCCCCCCGTAACCAAAATCGCACCCTTAGTGTTCTCTGAGATTTTTTCAGCGGCTTTAATCATATCTTTTTCATTTTGGATAGAAAACCCGCTTAAAACCTCAGCTTCAGGTATATTGGGAGTAATCAGAGTTGCTATAGGTAGAAGCCTAGTAATAATCGCCTCTTGAGCTTCCTCACTAAGCAACTTATGTCCGCTGGTTGAAATCATTACGGGATCCACAACAATATTTTTGGCCTCATAGTATTCTAGCTTTTCCACAATGACCCTGATAATCTCACTATTGGATACCATCCCTATTTTTACGCTATCTGGATAGATATCCGTAAAAATACAGTCCAATTGCTGCCCAATAAATTGCGGTTTAGCCTTCATAATACCATAAACTCCTGTTGTATTCTGGGCTGTAAGGGCTGTAATAGCACTCATAGCGTACATTTTGTGGGCGGTAATTGTTTTTATATCAGCTTGAATCCCAGCCCCACCACTTGAATCAGATCCTGCAATGGTTAGAACTTTTTTCATTTTATAATCACTTCCGTTTCAGTAAAGTCCTTTAGATAATAATCTGCTAAGGCCTTTATTTCTTTTTGCTCTTGGGCAAATTTATCATAGACGGCACAAACTATATAACCTGCATTTTTTGCAGTTTTTATGGCGTATAAAGCATCTTCAAATACTATGGTCTCACTTTTTAGGGTCCCCAAAAAATCAAGGGATTTATCATAGATCCGAGGTTCATCCTTACCACAACCTACGGAAGTGCAAGTAAAGATTTCACCAAAATAATTAAGTAACCCAGTCCTTTTTAAAGCAGCTTGAACAAGATGCTTATCTGTTGCTGTCGCTACACACATTTTGACTCCTTCGGATTTTAGTCTGGCTAGAAATTCTGGTGCACCCTTCTTCGGTAAAACCTGATCAATGTAAAAATGCTCAATAGATTTATTTACACCTGCCATGATTTCCTCTAGTGTACCACTAACACCGTATTCTCTTTTATAATAACAGGCTGCTTGATAGAGACTCATATTTTTAAGTTTTTCATTAAGCTCTTCTCCAGGTTCTATTCCTAGGGAACGTAGATAATCCTCACCGATGGTTTCCCAAATAAACATAGAATCTAGCAATGTGCCATCTAGGTCAAAAATTGCGCCTCTTATTTTCATCTTTTCACCAACATTTCTGAAAGTCTACGCAGCTCCCTACATTCTGCCTCAATATCTTCCGCGGAAAAAATCGCTGAAACAAGAGCTACGCCATCTACACCTGTTCCAGAAAGTTCAAGAATATTATGTTTGTAAATTCCTCCAATGGCCACTACAGGTATAGAAACTACATTGCAAATCTCTTTTAAGGTAGCATGAGAAACAGTATCAGCATCCAGCTTACTAGTGGTTGTAAACACCGCACCTACACCAAGGTAGTCTGCCCCAGCCCTTTCAGCTTCTAAGGCTTGCTTTACCGTTTGCACTGAGACACCGAGAATCCTTGTCTCCCCTACAAGTTGGCGAACTTTCCCTGCCTCTATATCCTCTTGACCTACATGAATTCCATCAGCACCACATTTTATTGCTACCTCTACATTATCATTGATAATCAAAGGCACCTGATATTTTCTGCAAAGTTTTTTTATTTCCAGGGCTTCGGCCAGGAAATCCTTATCACTAAGAGTTTTTTCTCTTACTTGAAGACAGGTAGCCCCCCCCTTAAGGGCACTTTCAACCTGTTCGTAAAAAGTTTGTTTACCCACCCAGGCACGATCAGTAACTGCATAAAGAAGCAATGCTTCCCTAAAGGATTTCATATTTGGCTTCACTTTCTAATTCATCTCCTGTAAGATTATAAACTGCATCTATCAAGTAATTTCTGTAAGAGGCATTTCCGTCCAGAGCCGTCATCCGCGCATAGGCTTTCTCACCACAGATACCCATTGCACATACAGCGGCAACCACAGCCTCCAGAGGAGTTTCTTTGTTGGCTGTAAGAAAGGCAGTTATCAGCGCCGAAAGCTGGCAACCTGAACCTGTAATACGGCTCATCATGGGGTGACCATTGCGAATACAATATCCCTTACTTTTGTCAGCCACAATATCAATAGCACCTGTAATAACTATAATAGCATCTGTCTTTGCGGCGAATTTTTTTGCAAAAGCAACTGTCTTATCTAGGTTTTCCTCTGTAACAATATCATCAATGCTAGCATCTACCCCTCTGGTACTGCCTTCTCCCAGGGCTAGTGTTTTAATTTCAGAAATGTTGCCTCGAATTACAGAGAATTTTACCTGATCCAAAAGTTGATAAGCAGTATCGGTACGAAGCTTAGAAGCCCCAGCACCCACTGGATCAAGAAGAACAGGGTGCCCTAGTTCATTTGCCCTTTTTCCTGCTAGAAACATAGCTGGAATTGTATTGCGGTTTAGGGTACCGATATTGATATGCAGTCCGCCACAAATGGAAGTAATATCTACCACATCATCAATATCATCTGCCATAATCGGCGATGAACCTGAGGCAAGCAAAACATTGGCACAGTCATTAACAGTAACATAGTTGGTGATGTTGTGAATAAGAGGTGTAGTCTTTCTGACATTTTCAAGGATTTCCTTTAGCATCTTATCCCCCCAAGAAAATTTTTAAATTATTAACATACAAATAAAAACGGAGAATAACCCGAATCGGGAATTCTCCGCATAAAAGCAAAAATTATATTTCCACTTCCTACGACGGCATTACCCGTATCAGGTTTAAGGGTCGAAGTTCACTAACTTCCTCTCAGCCTGTTTACAAGCTCCCCTGATTTTTCTAATTTATATCACTTTTTCTGGTTTTTGTCAATTAATTTGTTCCATAGAATTCATAGCCTCATCTAAAGTATATTCTTCCGAGTGTTCAGGATATTTTTGGCCGGAAAGATGTACCGTGATTCGCCACAAGTGGTAAGCTAATCGGTCCAGCCAGATATAGGCATCAATTTTATTCAACCCTTCGTCGGGGGTTATCCTGCTTTGGGCTATTTCCTCAATAATAGTCTCCCTATTAATTTTCCGTTCTTCAGCAAAATTATAAGATTCAGTTTCCATGATTTCCACTAGGGAACTTAAATCTTTTTGATTGACCAGAATATCCATCAGGCTAAAGAGCTTTGTAGATAAATCACTTAAATTAGCATCATTACTGATGGTTTCTAAGAATCTAGTGTTATTAATATTTTTTACTAAACGCTCCAGATGATTGGTAGCATGAATTATTGATAAATGATTCTCATGGGTTTCAGGTTGAGACTTATCAGTAGTAATTTTGCTTAAAAAGTATCGAACCTCTTGGATGGATTCAGACACTTGGCTAATTTTCTCATGGAAATCCGGTTTTATTTGTTTAGTGGCTAAGACATGACGGTATTCCAAAAGGGCGTTTAAAATAGCTAGTAAGGTTTTTCTAGTAGCTTCAATTGCCACAGGTACAACCTCAGCTACAGAAACATCCAGATTCTTCCCTATTTTTTCTTCTTGCTCAGGAATTAGACGAAAAATAAGGGCAGAAAAGGGATTAACAAAAGCAAGAATTATTATTAGTCCTAACACATTAAAGACAGTATGAAACAAGGCTAATTCAATGGTAGGATCCGTAATATTAAATAATTTATTAATACTATCTATTAGCCAGATAAAGACAGGCAAAGTTATAAAAGCTCCCAACGCTGTGATCACATTAAAGAGAATATGCCCTAGAGCAGTTCTTTTAGCTAATACGGATCCTCCGATAGTAGCTAAACCTGCTTTAAAGGTAGTACCCACATTTTGACCGATAACCAAAACTGCAGCCTGGATAAAGGAAATAGTACTAGCATCTAAAGCAGCTAGTGTAACGGCCACAGCAGCACTAGAGGATTGCATAATTATGGTCATTATAATACCTATAAACAAAAGGATGAACCTATTTAGAAAATTGTCTTGAGCAAAGGCAGCAAAATCAATTATCTCTGCTACACCACTCATCCCTTGCTGCAAAGTATCAATACCTAAAAATAGAAGGCTAAAACCAATTAAAGCCGTACCATGAGCAGAATATTTTCTAGAAAGAATTCTTAAAAATACGCCCACCCCTATCAGGGGGAAAGTTATTAAACTTAAGTTTAATTTCAGACCAAGGGCAGCAAGGATCCAACTGGTGCCTGTGCCCCCAAGGTTAATCCCTAACACCACTCCTAGAGCCTGAGTAAAGGTGAGAAAGCCTGCGCTAGCAAAGCCAATTGTCATTAGAGTGGCAGCACTAGAGGACTGGATAATCCCAGTTATTACCGCACCAGTAGTAATAGCAGAAAAATAGCCCCCTGTGAATTTGCTTAAATATGTTTTTAGGGAATTCCCAGCCAATGCTTTTAATCCTTCAGTCATCAAAAGCATTCCTAAGATAAAAAGCCCTATACCGCCTAGAACAGTTGACAGAATGACCAATGTATCTCCCCTTTCCCGAATATTATGAATATTGATTTGGTGCAGATATTTTTAAGTATAAAGTCGACCCCCATGGTTAGATTGAAGATCTAATCCCTGAGGGTCGGTTAACAGGGGCAAACAATCCTGCTTGTCTTTAAGTGATTATAATGCTTTTACTTGAGATTTTTTAACCTCATATCCTAGTCTATCAATAGCATTTTCAATATCCTTTATGGAGATTTTTTCATCATCGAAGTTTACTTTTACCTTACTGGAATTAAAAGATACACTTAGACTATCCTTATCTACACCATCTAAAGCTTTAACTGCGCCTTCAATTTTTTGCATACATGAAGGGCAAGCTAATGTTTCTAATTGAATAGTTGCTTTTTGCATTTATCATCTCTCCTTTAATCTTATTATACTAGTATTTATACACTTTATTAACCTATTTTAATCTAAGTTCTTAGTTTATAGCCCAAAAGCCGCATCCCATTTAAAATTACCACCAAGATACTTCCCTCATGGACTAACATACCTATGGACATGGTCACCCAATCACTGAAGAATAAACCTGTCAAGAGGACCAAGACTACTCCCACAGCAATAATAATATTTTGACGCATATTATTAGCTGTTGCTTTGGTTAAACCTAAAGCATGGGGTAAGCGACTCATATCAGAATTCATCAGAACCACATCTGAAGTTTCGATAGCTACATCTGTGCCACCGCCCATGGCAATCCCGATTTGGGCTAGAGCTAAGGAAGGACTGTCATTTACGCCATCGCCAACAAAAGCCACAATTTGACCTTTAGCTTGTAACTCCTGGATATATGCGGATTTATCTTCTGGTAACATGTTCCCATGAGCTTCTGTTAAGCCCAGCTCACGAGCTACTAAATTAACTGTTCCTTGGTTGTCTCCTGAAAGAACTACTAGGTTTTTAACACCTAATTTCTTTAACTTGGCTAGATCTTCTTTTACACCTGGACGTATTTGGTCCCGAATACCCATAAGGGCTTTTAGTTCACCATCAATTGCGGTTAAGACTAAAGAGTTGCCCTTTTCTTCGAAGCGAGCAATATCCGCCCGGGCTTTCTCATTTAAGGGAATATTTTCTTGTTCCATTAGTTTTACATTACCAACTGCCACTCTATGTCCAGCTACCTGAGCGACAATTCCGCCACCTTTTACAACATCTGTTTTTTCAACTGGATATAAATTTGTTTCTCCAATATATTCTACAACTGCTTTAGCTAAAGGATGGTCTGACTCTCTTTCAACACTAGCAAGATAGCCTAATACCTCATCAATATTCTCAACATAAATTTCTTGGTCAGCTACTCGAGGATTGCCTATGGTTAGGGTCCCAGTTTTATCAAAGGCTATGGTATCAATCCTACTAAAATCATGAATTACTTCACTGCCTTTAAGCAGAACACCATGACGAGCTCCATTACCAATACCTGCAACATTGGAAACTGGTACTCCGATAACTAATGCTCCAGGACAACCAAGAACTAAAATTGTAATGGCCAGTTCTATATCCCGAGAAATTAACCAGACAACAACAGCGAAAATTAAAACAGCGGGAGTATAGTATTTAGAGAATTTATCAATGAAACGTTCCGCTTCTGATTTTGAATCTTGAGCCTCTTCAACTAACTCAATAATTTTTCCGAAAGTAGTATCTTCACCTACTCGATCAGCAACAATTTGAATAGTTCCATTTTCTAATATTGTACCTGCATATACTTGACTGTCCTTCCTTTTACTTACTGGAACAGATTCGCCAGTAATACTTGCTTCATTAATATGACCTTCCCCTGTTAAAACTGTACCATCAACGGGAACTTTAGCACCAGTTTTAACTAGTAAAATATCTCCCACTTCTACTTCCTCTACTTCTACTTCGACAAATTCACCGTCTTCCATTTGTTTTAAAGCGCTTTCTGGGGCCATCTCAGTTAATTCTTTTATTGCAGAACGGGTTTGATTCAAGGTCCGTTGTTCCAGAAAAGCTCCAAATAAAAACAAGAAAGTCACAATGGCCGATTCTTCAAAATTTCTTATTAAAAATGCACCGAGAACTGCAATAGTAACTAAAACATCGATACTAACAACTTTTACTTTTAAGGCTTGATAGGCTTGAAGTGCAATAGGAGCAATCCCTAAAATTGAGGCAATAACCAAGGCCCAAGTAAACATTGCTAGATTATTAAATGCTAATTTACTAATAAAGGCGAGTACAATCAAAATTCCACTTATTAAGGTGATGTGATTTTTCTTCCTGAATATAAATCTCTGCAACTTAATCCCGCCCCCTTTCATCTTTATTTTATGTAGGTAGTTTATTCAAAATAAGCTTTATCTAGTTCCCCTAACATCTTATACACGGCTTCATAACTCTCGCAAACATCACCTGGAACTGTGTAGTTATTTGTGATTTCCCTAAGCTTTGCAAATTCAGCACTAAAATCGGGTTTTACTGTTTCTATCTCTTTTATTTTCTCAAGGACTATTTCAAAGACTTTATGAACCTCATGAAATTCTGGATGACTACCGCCATGAACTCTAGCTACAATAGGTACATATAGTTCTAGTGTTTTTAAATTTTTTTCCACCACTTGCATAAATAGTTTTGACATAATTATCCCTCTTTCTTATATATTTATCTTCTTTGCTGATTTTATTGTAACAA
The DNA here is from genome assembly GCA_012800195.1 of Clostridia bacterium. Taxonomy (GTDB): domain Bacteria; phylum Bacillota; class Peptococcia; order Peptococcales; family BICA1-8; genus JAAZJU01. Next base: position 6,643 of record JAAZJU010000102.1, on the reverse strand, counting down.
GGATTAACAGAACTTAAATTGACCTAGGTCAAAATTAATAAAAATACTTATTTAAGTGATACCCTTTTATAATTTTAAAAAACCTTAATAGATGCTGCAAAACATCTATTAAGGAGTTTCTTCGTTTTAAGAGCTTAATTACCTATTAGCTTTCCACTCTATTCTTTCCCCTGGTCTTAGCTTGAAAAAGCAGGTTATCTGCCTTTTGTAAAAAAGATTGTCTAGTATCATCTTTTTCATAAGTTGCTACACCGAAACTACAAGTAATATTTATTGCTGGTTCGAAAAAACTATTGCAGATAGATGTTTTCATCCGTTCCGCCATCTTTTCTGCCTGCCTAAGGTCTGTATTAGGAAGAAGAATCACGAATTCATCTCCGCCCCATCTAGCAAAAACATCAGTATTCCGTATGGATTTCTTAATTATATCCACAATGGTTTTTAGGACACTATCCCCTACTAGATGCCCGTGCTCGTCATTGATGCTTTTGAAATTGTCAATATCAAGGATAATTAAAGAAAGAGCATTACCATATCTTTGAGAAAGATTGATCCATTTATTTATTTCTTCATCACACTTGGCCCTATTATAAATACCTGTTAAAGGATCTGTGATGGATAGGGCTAATAGTTCCCTACTAGCGGCAAAGCTCTCCCTTTTATAGGTTTCAGTAGAGTAATTTTTTATATTACAGTAAGTGAGCAATATAATTTGATAGGCAATCATCCTATAAAATTCATAGAGCTTAAGACCTTCTATCTTTTGGGCAGGGTAAAGAAAAAATAAGATACTAAATATAATTGAGACAAGTTGCGAAAACATAATTTTGTTGGGGAGAAGATAAATTCCTAAAGAAATGACCATTAAACCTATAAAACTAAAATAATTAAGGGTTTCAAATTCTTTCAAGCTTAATAGGTAGGTAATAGCTATAATTGTTTGGTAAGCCGTAATTAAATGCATAAGATTTGAAGAATTCTTTATTCTTTGGGCAACAAAAAATACCACCAAGGAAATTAAGAAAAACAGGCTCCTGATAATTACAAGTTTCAAAAATGAAGGGGGCCGCTCAACAATGAGCTTAAGAGAAAAATAATCGCTAACCAGAAACAATAGTAGTACAAAACCAAAAATAAGTGCGATATAGGCTGTAATTTTAGCTGAATTACTCCTGATGTCTGCTAGAAATTCATTTTCTAGAGACTTATCTGTAAATTCAGCAAATAAGGATATCTTATACTTCTTTTTCTTCTCCATATACTTGCACCCCACAAAAACACTTAATTTTCAGAGCTTATATCCCTTTCCCATATATTTGCTACTATCATACAACTTTCGTTAAAATTTTTTCATATATTTTAAAAAGAGGCTGAGCTATATCCGCTATTCCCAGCTATAACCTAACCTCTTCCTTTTATCTAGGAATTAGTTCACTGTCACATGACTGGAGCTAAAAAACATATTATAAAATATGGCGCGCCATAAAACTAATTAGGAGGAATGCTACATGGTTGAATTATTTAAGCTTAAGATTACTGCGGATGTAGAAACAACAGTCCTTACTAAACCAGAAGTAGAAAAATTTTTTTATAGACTTGACGAGCAACATTACGACCAAGGGGTCTTAACTATTCCAGCTGGTGCCTTTGTTGATGATGCAGGAGATCCTGTAGCTAGTATTACAGAAGTTGTTACAGATAATGGTTACTATTTACTATTTGTGAATGGCGTATTACAGCAAGAAGGTTTATATACAGTTACAGCAGATAATGTAGAGATTCAAACAGACGAAATTCCAGAAGATGCACCAATTACTTTAATAGTTACTAACTTTGCTCCAGAAGCCGATACTGAAACTACCATAACAACTTAGGTTAAAGGGATGTGCGTCATTCGCACATCCCTTACTTTTATTATTAACCTTAATACATTTTAAGAATATTATATAAAAAGAATTTTCTTCAAATCCCAGGAGTGGTCAAATGTCTAGTGAGAAATTAGTAAAAATTAATTGTTGCCTAACTGATAAAAATGGAAAAATCCTAGATCCTTATCAGCCTAATGCTATCGATTATATCAATTTAACTCCCTTGGATAATAAGGAACAAAAACAAGTCCAATTACCTTCAGGAGCATTGAGGGATACTGATAGATTAATCGTAGCAATAAAAGGATATATTGCACTTTTTATAGGAGATCAGCGTATTTCAGAACCAATACCCTTTAAAACAAAAAAATATTTTTATCTCTACTCCCCAAAGGGTACCAATCTATCCTTTAGAGTCTGTAATTTTAAATGTGGCATTACCTCCATATATACCCAAAACAATTCCCTTACTAAGCTAAAGATTAAAGTAAACCTTGCTACCCTAGTGCATTCAGAAGCTATAGTAAACTTAGTTATTCCCGTTATGGAGACAATACCCGCTGACACCAAAAAAGAATTTAAAATAAAACCGGAATGTATCAATGTGTCAAAAATTTTTGATCAATGTCTCTTTAGTAACGAAATAGAGATTATCTACCAAGAAGAATTTCTCAAGGCATCTGTCTATCAATATAACACTTTTTCTGATGGCTTTAAAAAAATATATACTTCTGAAGATGAGTTAATTCAGTATGGGAACCAAGGTATCCTTGACCCTAGTCAAGTTTCTTTCTTTAATCTCTATATTAATGGTATTTTGCAACCAAAGGTTAGCTATAACCTTGCTAAAGGATTGTTGGAACTCAACACAACTGATGCTCCACCAATGAATGCTCCGATAACACTTGTGTTTTTTACCCTAAAAAATAGAAAAGGCACAATTATACCAGCTGAAACATATCAGTATAATGCGATTTCCGATGGTGTAAAGAGAGAGTATAGTGACCTAGATGAACTAAAAATTTATGGTGACCAGGGAATTATCGATCCCCAAGAGGTTTCCATGGTTAATTTATATGTCAATGGGGTATTACAGCCAAAGGTTAACTATAAGGTAGAAAAAGGCTTATTAACTTTCCTCACTACAGATCTGCCTCCTCAAGGAGTTCCAATTATAATAGAATTCATAACCCTAAAAGAAGCTAAAGGTGAAACTATTAAGGCCAAAAGTTATACCTACCATACTCAGGCCCATGAAAAAAACACCTATACCGATCAGGACGAACTTAAAATATATGGTGACAAAGGCATTTTAGATCCTCAGAATGTCTCCTATTATAACCTTTTTGTAAATGCAGTTAGCCAACCCCATATTAATTATTCAGTTGAAAAAGGCCTACTTACTCTCCAAACTGAAGATATGCCTTTGATAGGTGCACCTATTTCCCTACAGTTTATTAGGGTTACAATTAACAGCAACGAGTCCAGCCGAATATATTACAAATAAGGGTCAAAACAAAGCATCGGGACTCTTTCCCGATGCTTTGAAAGCTCTATTTAACTGATACATGTTTATTACCTTCTATATAAAATCTCCAAGGAAAATCCTTAGCTTCTTGAGCATAATCAATTCCCACTCTTTTAGTGGATACTATATTAAATATCTCTTTTTCTCCTTCTTCCATATAGAGCCTTCTACCGCATAAATCTTCTCCATTTAGATTTTTATCAATAGAAAAGGCCTGACATAATTTCCCCGGTCCATTTGTTAGGCCCCTTTTTTGTGCTTGAGTTAATTCACAATAAGGCTTTTTAAATCTATTTTGAGCCATAAAGTCCAATCCTTCCCTTGGCTCAACAGCTCTTATCAACACAGCTTGAGGATTACCTACTTCTCTTGTAACTACATTAAAGCAAAAATACATACCATAAATCATGAAAACATAGGAGAAACCCGGAGCCCCATACATAACTTCCACTCTTTTTGTCCTTCTTCCACCGTAGGAATGGGCAGCTTTATCCTCTATCCCCATATAGGCTTCTGTTTCAACAATTTTTGCGGAAATCTTCTGTCCCCCTACTTCATAGACCAGGACTTTTCCCAAGAGTTCCTTGGCCACTATTAAAGTATCTCTACTATAAAACTCTCTGCCCAATTTCTTCATTTTATCCTCCAATGTCCTGACCGTAATCTAACTCCACTCCCCTTGTCCCCTTTTTGATATTGCTCTTGACAAACCAGTTTGAATTTAAGTAGAATAACACTTATGTAGGCTGGTAGAAATGTATTTACATGTAGAAAAGGTAGAATGGTAGTATGGTTGAAGATTTGTTGTTCAGCAAAGCACTTCACCAAGTGCTTTTTCTATTTCCTCCATTTTGATTCTACTATCTACTAAAAGTATAAATCAAAAAGGGGGTATTTTTATATTTCTAAAATAAATAAAAGAATATTCAAACGGAGGCTTTTGTAAATGTATGGAATTAATAAATATATTTTAAACCAGGTAAGAAATGACTATTCAGAGCATCTATCAGATTTTCCTTACAAAATAGACTGTTCAATGGGTTCTAACCCCTATGGGACTTGGCCAGGGCTAGAATTACCTAGAGAACTTTTAACTAACATAGCCCTATATCCCGAATCTGATGCCAAACTAAAACAAGCTATCGCTACCTATTATTCTAAAGATGTCTCTTTGACAGAAGATAATATAACCTTAACCTGCGGGTCCATTGGAGCAGTGCTGGCTTTAAATAGGATGGTATTAAATGAAGGAAAAATTGTGCTAGGTATTGCACCACAGTTTTCTGCAGTAGTTGATGATTTTGTAACCTATGGTTGTAAGTACCTGCCAGTTTATCTAGGCAAAGAAGATAATTACAAGTTTAACCTAAAAAAATTTTTAGCAGAGATGTCTAAACATCATACTAGTTATATATATATTGATAACCCTAATAATCCAACTGGTCAAATTATACCTATAAATGAAATAGAAGAAATAATTAAAGAAGCAAAAGCACGGAATAGTTTTGTTGTTATAGATGAAGCTTATGGGGACTATATGGACACTTTTAATTCTGCTATTACCCTAGTTGAAAAATACGATAATCTAGCAGTAGTTCGTACTTTTTCTAAAGGTCTTGGGGCAGCAGGGATTAGGCTGGGCTATATAATTGCTCAAAAAGATATTATTAATATCGTGAATAAAGTCAATATCCCTTTTTCCAAAAACACTATTGCTGAGTATATTGCTCTCAGACTTCTAGAGAGTAGCTGGCTTCCTGAAACAAAAACTAGAGTTCATAAAGGGAAAACAACCTTGCTTAATGGTCTAAAGAAAATAAAAGTGGCTCATACTGCCGACACCGTCCCTATTTCCCTACTCTATTATGACAAGGATGATCAGAGAATAGATCTGTCTAAGGTATTGGAAAAGGCAGGCATAAGGGCCATTACCTGCGCCGGATATGAGGGTTTAGATGAAAGTAGCGTTAGATTAAACATTCATAAAAATATGGATCTTTTAATGGAATGTCTTCACGAAGCTGAAAAATTATTGCCCTAGGTAAAACCTTTTTATATTTTATATTTTACTGAGGAGGAAGATTATGAAAGAGAGTGTTAATTGGATAACGGTTTTGAAATACGCTGGAGCTTTTGTGGCCTTTATGATTGGATCTGGATTTGCAACAGGACAAGAAGTAATGCAATTTTTTACGGCTTATGGTATCTGGAGTATCGGTGGCGTTTTGATTAGTATGTTTTTATTTGCCTGGAGTGGCTCTATAGTAATGAAATATGGCTTTGAAAACAGACATGATGATGACTTCAATTCTTTCCACTATTTCTGTGGTAGAATTTTAGGGACTTTTCTAGAATACTTTATTCCCGTTTTCCTCTTTGCAGTGGTAGTGGTAATGATTTCCGGTTCTGGTGCAACTATGCATCAATATTTTGGTTTACCCCATTATGTTGGGGCAGGACTGATGGCTATATTAGTACTAGTTACTAATTTGTTCGGTCTAAAAAGAATTGTTGATATTATTGGTGGGCTAGGTCCTATAACAATCCTTTTCACTATGCTAATTGCCATAGGAGCACTCATTAATAACCCAGGAGGTCTAGCTAATGTTTCTCAAGCAATGGCCCGAATAGGAGAATTACCAAGGGCAACTAGTTCAAGTAATGCTTGGTGGCTTGCCGGAACTTTATATGTAGCCTATAATGTAACAGGTTCAATCCCCTTTTTAACGGAAATGGGGAAAAGAGCATCATCCGCAAAAGAAGCTGTTCTCGGTGCTATCTTAGGTGCAGTTGCTTTAATGACATCCGGACTTTTATTAAATTTAGCTTTATTATCTTATATAGAAGACATTGCAGAACTTTCTATTCCCAATTTACACTTCGCTGAAATAATTTCTCCTGCTTTGGGAATGGTATTCTCACTAATCTTACTAGGGGAAATATTCAGTACTGCTGCTCCCATGCTCTGGGTTTCGGCTGATAAAATAGGAAAAGAAGGGACAAAGCGAAATAAAATTGCTATTGTGGTCTTATCTATTTTTGCATTTTTCGGTGGCCAATTACCTTTCGGAATGTTAATTGGTACAGTTTACCCTTATACAGGTTACCTAGGAATTATAGTCCTTATTACCATTACTATTAAGTTTTTACTTGATAGAAAAAAAGCAATTAATTAAATTACTCTTCAAAAAAAGGTGTTGGTAAATAACCAACACCTTTAAATTATTTTAAAACCCTATTATACTCC
>JAAZJU010000101.1 GCA_012800195.1 Clostridia bacterium | reverse complement strand
TATCCATTATTCCCCAGGCAGCACTTCTTGTACTTTTCACCGCTGCCGCAGGGGCATGGGTCGTTTCTGCCAATCTTCTTTCTTGTCTCGAAACTGTAAACCTTTGCTTCCTGGCTCCCTTTAAACTCAAAAGGCTCTTTAGGCAGAGGACTTAAATACGGTTTCTCATACTTCTCGAAAATCTCCTGAGGAGTATGGCCGTTGTTCTCCCAGAGCCTCGTGTGATTTGCTAGATCCATTACCAGCTGCATTACTTCGTTTACTTGCTCTTCACTCTCAAAATTTACATTCATGTTATTAAAGATATTAAAAACTTCATTTATTTGAAAACCAAACTGGCATATTCCCTGGATATTACTGCATATTACTTCAGCCTTATAGTCGTCACCATCAAAGAGGTTCTCAGTAATATAATCTTTTAGAGCATTGTACTGTTTAGTGACTTCAAAGTATAGTTCATCTCTATACTTGAGAAGCTCCTTTTTCTCCGGAATATAATAAGGCTTCCCTTTACTTTGATTTAGCTGTTCATCAAAGTCGCGAAACTCCAGGATTGATTCAGCTACAAAGTAATCCCTATGGATCTCAACAAAATTATCTTTCAGTTCCTTAAGGGCTTCTTTCATTATATTGCTAATAGCCTGTCCATCCACCTTATCCTCGTTTTGTGAATTGTAAATCTCTAAGACCTTCTCCTTATGGACTATCCCATACAGGTGGGTAAGAGATATTACATAATCTATAATTGGTTGTCTATTTTCTTTCACCGGCTTAACATCTCCTATATGTATCTTAGCTTCATTAAGAGCCATTTCATGGTTTATCTTATCTTCCAAATCACGACTTATTCTAATGGGTTCATTCCTTTGCAGCTTTTCGACATAGCTCTCTACCAGCTCTTGATACTTCTGGTCGTTTAGCAAAGACTTATAATAATTAGCCCGGGGCGAGCTTGCTTGTCTAGTATATGACCTATTCTGCTATTAGATAAGCCAAACTGAGCAGGAATTTCTTTATAGGTCATACCCTGCAGGAACAGTTAAAAATCATTTCTTCTTTTTGTTTCCAGTTAAGACCCTTTTGGCTGAATTCCATTTGTTGTGCCTTCCTTGGACTTTATAATATTGAATATGGATCTATATTAATATCAAAATATTTATGGATTAGGTTATGATTATTTTCTTCTATATCGATTTCCTGGTCTATAAATGCTGAGCATTCCTTTGCATAATTTGCTACTCTCAGGTGCTTTTGAAGAAGAATCCTTAACTTTACATGTTCAGGAAGAGATTTAACTATTTCTTCTTGGCCACAGATTATGTTGCAAATACCACTTGATAGTGCATCCCAAGATTTATTTATTGAGTCATAAAATCTTAACTCTCCCCAAGAGACATCTAATTCTTTTCTTAATCCATAATACTCTTCTTCGGTCGCCATCTCAATTTTATTAACAAAACTAGAGAACCTATTCAATTCTTGAAGAATCATTTTCTCTTTCAATTTCCCATTCGGCATAAACTCATCAACAATGCTATTAAGAAAAATTATAGTTTTGTTTTCTATTATTTGAATAACATGATTTGCTTCTGCTGGTCCATGCCAAGCTGCAATCTCTTCCCTCATAAAATACTTATCTTTCTCTATAATATTATTGATAGCATTCCTAGTGTCTTGCGAAGTATAAATCATTCTAATCATAGCTCTGCCTACTAATCCTTCAAATGCCCACAAATACCTTTGTGTCGGTAATTTCCAAAAATGAAAAAGGCATAATTCAATCCAATCAGCAATTTTCTCTTCAATATATGTTCCATAATGCGGTAGAGATTTTATACCTAAATTCTTAAGTTCGATTAGAAATACCAATACATGATAATAGTAAGGAAATAAAACTGCTCTTGGTTCTTTGAGAAGTAGTTTATGAAGGAATAAATATTGCTTTGCACTGGGCTCATTAATAAATCTTTCCGCAACTACTTTCGAGGTTTTAAATAAATTTTTAGCTGGTGGATTAGACATAAATAAGGAAGATACAATGAAATCAAGATCCTCTTTTTGCAGGAATTCATCAAATTCTTCTTCTCTTATTGTTTTTTGAATTTTTGCATTTTTTCTAAAATTATTTAATACAATTGGCCTTACTTTTGAAACGCATGTTTTTACTTCATCAATAAATTCATCCATACGGTCTAGGTATACTTCTGAACTTAAAGTGTTTTCAATGTCTTTAAGAATTTTATTTTTTAGGGTGAATAGTATTTGACTAGCTCCAATATAAGAATCTAATTTTAAAAATTCTCTTTCCAATTCTGTGTGTCTTATTTTTAATATCGGTTCCATTTCTTTATTGAAGGTGTCTCTATCATAAAGATTCAAAACCCAGCCATTTGTTACAAGAAAGTATTTAGCATCAATTTCTGGATGTAATGAATAAAAATGAGCTTGAGCTATATCTTCCATTGTCAACTCTTGGTCATCATGGTCTTTCGATAACCCCCCAGGTTTTGATTCAATTATCCAAAATTTTTGTTTTCTTACTGAACAGATATAATCGAGCTTTATTCTATTTCTACCAATTTGTAGAAATAGAGGACTTAAACTAAATGACTCCTCTCTAGATATCGAATAATCAAGATCCTTTCTATACCCTAGTAGTTTTAATAATGGGACAATAAATTCTTCCCTAACATCTGCTTCTGACCAACTATTAAAATCTAATCTCGTTAATCTCTTAAGTTCCTCTAACTCATTATTTGTTAATGGTGGTCTATACTTTCTCACTTAATTCACCTCCTGAAAAGCGTTAATCCCCCCTGAAGGTCAAGTATTTATTTTTTTATTCAAATTCTGTATGGTCTAAATGTAGATGCATAAGTTTATCTTTGCACTAATCTCTGTACCATTGAATAACTCAATCCAGTCATTTTGGCTATTTCTTGATATGAAAGCTTGAGTTCTCTGGCTAATCTTCCTAAGAGATTCTCTAAGGCTTCTTCTTGTTCTCGCAACTCCATTACAGTGGTAATACCATGCTCTACTAAAATGTTCTCAATTAACTGACTGCCAGCAGCTTTCTTCATCTCATCTAATTCTTCCTTTACCTCAAGATAAATGTGCAAATCTTCCTGCTTATGCATATCTAAAAATGACCTATTATCCTTGAAATTATCTTGCTTCAAAGCTAAC
>JAAZJU010000100.1 GCA_012800195.1 Clostridia bacterium | reverse complement strand
TTTATGGTAATTTAAATATGGAAGGATTTTCTATCTTTCCGTGGAATAATTATAATTAACTCATAGAAAAGGAGCTGGTCATTTATGAAAATTTTGATCAAAGGAAAAAACGTTCAAGTTACACCAGCGCTAAGAGAGTATGTAGAAAAGAGAATCGGCAAGATTACTAGATACTTCGAAGGTGAACTAAAAGATGCAACAGTTACTCTAGTAGTAGAAAAGGATATGCAAAGAGTCGAAGTAAGTATTCCCCTTAATGGTTACATATTGCGGGGAGAAGAAGAAACCATGGATATGTATACTTCAATAGATAATGTGGTTGATAAGCTTGAAAGACAGGTTCGTAAATATAAAACCAGGATGAATAGAAAAATCAAGAATCTTTCAATTAAAGATTTAGCCCCTGAAACTAACACAGTTGCCGTCAAAGAAGAAGTGGATGAGCCGAAAGTTGTTAAGACTAAGCGTTTTGCAGTGAAGCCTATGCATGTAGATGAAGCTATCCTCCAAATGGAACTTTTAGGTCATAACTTTTTCGTCTTCCTAGACGCCAATACTGAAGAAGTAAATGTACTCTACAAGCGTAAAGATGGAAATTATGGCTTAATTGAACCCGATTTAGGCTAAGAAAATAATAATAAATTTGTTTGACTAAAAGCTGGTAAGGAGTTATAATTCAAACATAGGTTGAAATGCCTAAATTAATTGTTTTCTGAAAGTGAGGAATTTTTACATGCAAGGAAAAGTTAAATGGTTTAATGCAGAAAAGGGCTATGGTTTTATCGAAGGTGATGACGGTAAAGATGTATTCGTACACTTTTCTGCAATCCAAGCAGAAGGCTTCAAAACTCTAGAAGAAGGTCAAGCAGTTGAGTTTGAAGTTGTTGAAGGTGCTAGAGGTCCACAAGCTGCCAACGTTGTTAAGCTTTAATATAGATTAAAGAATAACCGTATTAAAAGGCAAGTAAAACCCAGAGATTACTCTCTGGGTTTTATTTTATTTGGTCGGAGTGATAGGATTTGAACCTACGGCCTCTGCGTCCCGAACGCAGCGCTCTACCAAACTGAGCCACACTCCGTAAATTCTTTGATATGTTAATTTTATACAAATTAATTTATGTTTTCAATGAAAAGAAAAAGGCTTGCAGAAGCAAACCTTATAAAATCTTACTTAAAAAGTTTTTTGTTCTTTCATGCTTAGGGCTATTAAAGACCTCTTCAGGAGTTCCTTCCTCCACAATTAACCCCTCATCCATAAAGAGTACTCTATCTCCCACTTCCCGAGCAAAGCCCATTTCATGAGTGACTACAACCATGGTCATTCCCTCTCGAGCTAAATCCTTCATAACAGCCAGTACCTCACCAACCATTTCTGGATCCAAGGCCGAGGTAGGTTCATCAAAAAGCATTATCTTAGGTTTCATAGCCAAGGCTCTAGCAATAGCTACCCGTTGCTGTTGGCCACCTGAAAGGGAATCGGGATAAACATTAGCCTTATCCGTTAAGCCTACCTTTTTTAAAAGTTCCATGGCCCTTGTTTCGGCTTCTTCTTTATTTAGGCCTCGCACTTTCATTGGTGCCAAGGTGATATTTTCTAGGGCAGTCATGTGAGGGAAAAGATTAAATCTTTGAAAAACCATCCCTACCTCTTCCCTAATTTTATTAATATCATTTTGAGGATCTGTTACAGATTTACCATCAATTATAACTTCACCAGAGGTGGGTACTTCCAGTAGATTTAAGCATCTCAAAAAAGTACTTTTACCTGAGCCAGAGGGACCAATAACACAAACCACTTCCTGAGTCTTAACCCTGTTAGTAATACCCTTTAAAACATGTAGATTGCCAAATTTTTTGTGCAAATCAGTCACCACGATCACTGACACCCAACCTCCTTTCAGTCCAAGCTACAAATCGAGAAATTGTTAAAGTCATGGCTAAATAAACTAAGGCTACCCCCATATAGGTGGGGAAGGTCGCATAAGTAACTGATGCATAGAGCTGCCCATGCCTAGTTAATTCACTAACTCCAATTGTCGCTAGAATAGAAGTATCTTTTAACAAAGCCACGAACTCATTACCTAAAGGGGGAACAATTCTTTTAAAGGCTTGAGGTAAAATAATATACCTCATGGCCTGTCTTTCATTCATCCCTAAAGAACGAGCCGCTTCCATTTGTCCCCGCTCAATAGATTTAATACCAGCCCTAACTATTTCAGCCACATAAGCACCACTGTTCATACCACAAACAACAACTGCTGCAACTAAAGGCTCCAGTCTAAAACTAGACTGAGTAATCTGAGATACTAGCCCAGGAATCCCAAAATAGACAATCAATATTTGTACAAATAAAGGTGTCCCCCGAATAAAATCCACATACATAACACTGGGTATTCTAAAGATGGCTTTTTTGGAAAGCTTGCCCAAACCCATAAATAGCCCAATTATTATACCAACGAATACTGATAAGGAAGTTATTTGAATAGTAACCCCTGCTCCTCGTATTAACTGTGGAAAAACTTTAATCATATGTCCTAAATAAGATTGTAAAATCTCCAAAATCTTCAACCCCAATCATAAACCGCTAGATTCAACTTATGAGCATAATGCTGGCATACATGATAGCCTATTAGCATTATTACTCACTTATGCAGTATAAATGCGTAACACAGTGTGTTACGCATTATATTTAGATTTATTTCTATTCTTCACTTCCTGAGAAATACTTGTTTTGTATTTCAGCGAATTTACCACTTTCTATAACATTTTTTAGCCCTGCATTAAGTTTTTCTAACAATTCTGTATTGCCTTTTTTAATTGCGAAGCCATAGGAGTCACTTTCCAATACATCCCCAACTATTTTAATTTTTCCTTCTTGTTTAGCCATATAAGCTTCAGTTACAGGTTTATCGTTGATAACGGCATCAACACCACCATTAATTAACTCCAACATAACTATGTCTACTGTATTAAAGGTCTTAATTTCTTTGATAATACCTGCATCTAAGAATTCTTGAGCTTTAGCTGCTCCAGTAGTACCTATTTGTACAGCTACAACTTTACCCTCTAAGTCTTCTTCACCCTTAATAACTTCATTATCACTGCTTACGGCAATAACTAAACCTGCATCAATATAGGCGTCAGTGAAATCTACTTCTAATAAGCGTTCCTCAGTGATAGACATTCCAGAAGCAGCAATGTCAATATTCCCAGATTGTAAAGCAGGAACTAAGGCATCAAAACCAAGACTTTGGATCTCCACTTTAAGGCCTTGATCTTCGGCGATAGCTTTAATTAAATCAATATCAAAGCCTGTAATTTCACCTGTTTCTTCATTTTGGAACTCAAAAGGTGGGAATGTGGGTTCCGTACCTACATAATAAACTTTTTCTTTTCCATCGTTGCTTGAACAACCAGTGGCAAGTACTAGTCCCATCATTAGTAAAACCACTAAAGCAATTTTAAAACCCTTTTTCATTTTACTCTCTCCTTTAGCATTTAAAAAAATATGATTTCTATTAACTATTCATAATTATACATACATATGCATAATTAATCAACATCTTTTCACAGAAAATTTCCTTAAGAATTATAAATTTTTTTTAAGGAGACAATT
>JAAZJU010000008.1 GCA_012800195.1 Clostridia bacterium | reverse complement strand
GACCTACAGAATCTCTCCTTATCCCATGTCTAAAATCATTATTTTCTGTCAATGATATGGCTAAGGAGAGTGATGTAGAAATGATTAAAAATAATAAGATTAGTGAATTTCTAGACCAATATAGTAATGAATTAAGAAGAATGGGTATTTACATACTAATTATCGCTTTTATTTTTGGTCTAGGCCTAAAGGTAATCGCAGATCGAACCAAGATTGCCCCTCCAGAAAATAGACAAGCCGAAGGACCTTATATGGAAGTGGTGGATTTTCCTGATCCTCAAATAACAGAAATAATAGTTGATCCACCAGTGGAGGAAGCAGAACCTATTATAAATGAAGAAATAGAAATTTCTGAGGAAAAATCAGTTGAAACAAATGCAGAAGCAGATAAAGAGGCTGTAGAAGAAGTAGATATAGAAGAACAGCCTGAAGCAATAACTGAGGAAGAAGTTGCTGAAGATGTTAATGATGCCAGTTCTCGCCCACTCGCCCACTCGCCCACTCTTAATCTGAAATTCAGTTCGCCTCTACAGGGTGAAATTATCAATTCCTATGGTTTAACCTATTCCAAGACCTTCGGTGATTATCGTTTTAATCCAGGGATTGATATAAAGGCAAAACAAGGCACAGAGGTAAAGGCAGCTCTAGCAGGACAAGTAGTAAAAGTAGAAACTAATGAGAATGAAAAGACAATTATTGAAATAGAGCATGAACCTGGAATTATTAGTCGCTACAGTCATCTAGAAGAAAGCTTAGTCAAAACAGGAGATAAGGTAAAAACTAGCCAAGTAATCGGCAAGGTAGGAAGCCCTGGTTTAGCAAAAAGTGGGGAAGAACCTTTACTACATTTTCAAATAAAAAATGGAGATATGTGGGTAGATCCAACAGAATATCTTAAATAAGATTATCCTTGCAATAAATTATACTTTATGGTCATCCTGAAACTAAGGATCTTTGGTTTTTAATGCTCGGCATTTTATTAGGTGTCGGGCATATTTTTTTCACCAATTACAACAATTTAAATAAAGTTCAACAATTCAATCATTTTTTTAAACTAACCTCCATATATATTAGTTGAGATATTGAAATTAGGAGGTCGGGTGATGCAGGAATATATTCGCAAGAGAGTCTTAGAGATTTGCCATTATATAATAGAGACCAATGATACTGTCAGACAGACAGCTGCAGTTTTTGGGGTAAGTAAAAGTACTGTACATAAAGATATGACAGAAAGATTACCAGCTATTAATAAAGAATTAGCCCTCAAGGTTAAAGCAATATTAGAAAAAAACAAAGCAGAACGACATTTGCGTGGCGGAGAGGCAACCAAAAGGAAATACCAAGCCACTGAAAAGATCGGGTAGTTAAAAGTGTCAAAAAAGAGTAAAAATTTGAATATTTTTTGGGAATATAGAGGAAAAAATTTAAGCATGTAGAATAAAAGTAATAATTATGCAAAATGTTCGGATATTAAGCTTAAGTTGTGTTCAGGAAGAACTTCCTGAACATTTACAAGTCTTACTAATGGACAAGCACTTGGAGGGAGAAGGAGACATGTTTTTTAATTTTGGCGAAGATATCGGTATTGACTTAGGGACTGCTAGTATTCTAGTTTACATAAAGGGCAAAGGAATAGTTCTAAATGAGCCTTCAGTAGTAGCTATGGATAGAGATTCGGGGAAATTGATTGCAGTAGGGGAAGAAGCAAGAAGAATGTTAGGGAGAACCCCAGGTAATATTGTTGCTATTAGACCTTTACGGGATGGAGTAATTGCCGATTACGAAGTGACAGAAAAAATGTTGAAGTATTTTATTACCAAAGCTGTGGGGCAAAGGATGTTCTTTAAGCCTAGAGTAATGGTTTGTATACCCTCTGGAATAACCAGTGTGGAGGAAAGAGCAGTTAAACAGGCAGCTTTATCTGCTGGAGCCAAACAAGCCTATTTAATTGAAGAACCAGTAGCAGCAGCTCTGGGTGCTGGCTTAGATATTGCAGAGGCCAGTGGTAGCATGATTGTTGATGTAGGTGGTGGTACCACCGATGTAGCTGTTCTCTCTCTTGGGGGTATAGTTTGCAGTAAATCTATTAGAGTCGGTGGCGATAAATTTGACGAAGCCATTGTAAAATATGTAAGACGAGAATTTAATTTAATGATAGGGGAACGCACTGGAGAGGAAATCAAGAAAGCCGTAGGTACAGCATTCCCTGGTAATAGAAAAGGGGAAACCACTGAAATAAGAGGTAGAGACCTAGTTAGTGGTTTGCCAAAAACTTTAACAATCTCTGCTGAACAAGTCAATGAGGCTATGAGCGAACCAATTGAAGCGGTAATCGGAGCAGTAAAAGAAGTACTAGAAAAGACCCCACCTGAATTAGCAGGGGATATTATGAATAAAGGTGTAATTTTAACAGGTGGAGGAGCTCTTTTAAACGGCCTTGATGATATCTTAACAGAAAGCACAGGTCTACCTGTACATATTCCCGATGATGCAATTTCCTGCGTAGCCATCGGTACGGGCATTGCTCTTCAAAACCTTGACACTCTAAATTCCAGTAAATTCGCTAAAAGGGTAATGTAATTTAAGGGAGTAGTCTAAGTTATCTCCTGTTGTATTTAATATTTAGGAAAGTTATAATAGTGTCAAGATTTTAATGAGGTGATGTTATGGAACAAATATTAAGTAACATCCTTGGGGAATTGCAAAAGTTAAATGGTAGAATTGATAACATAGAAAACAGATTTTATAACATAGAAAACAGATTTGAAAATCTAGAAAGCAGATTTGATAATCTAGAAAGCAGATTTGAAAATCTAGAAAGCAGATTTGACAAATTTGAACAAAGATTTGATAAGTTTGAACAGAGAGTAGAAGAGAGACTAGATATCATTGAAGGTAGATTGGATGAACATTATCAAATACTAATGGCTTTAGAACATAGGAGCGAAGAAAACTCTGCCCACATAGCATCCCTTTCCGAAAATATGAATTATATAAAGAAAGATATAGCTACTATTAATAAGCGACTAGATCATCATCTCCATAGAATCGCCAAAAATGAAGAAGAAATAGCACTCTTAAAAGCCTCTAATAATTAAATAGAATGAAAATTGACCTTCTCATTTATGGGAAGGTTTAATTTTTCCCCTAAACTTTTTCCCATCTTAACCGATATAAAGACAAAGGGTAGCATGCAATGGATTATTTTCTCGCCCATTTGCCACTCGTTCACTAGTAAGCTGACCCAAAAGATAAAAGAGAAAAGAGGTTTCATATGTTACGAGGATTATATACAGCAGCCAGTGG
>JAAZJU010000099.1 GCA_012800195.1 Clostridia bacterium | reverse complement strand
GCAGGAAAGTGAGGTTGGGGCTGCAAAAGAGGGTAGTTTTGAGCAGACTTTATTTTCTTTTTTTATACCTATTTCTGTAATTATATGGATATTTGGAGGGCGAAATAGCCTGTTTTATGAGCAAACTTTATTTACTTGTAGAAAATGGGAAAAGTGGTGCGAGTCGGCTTGTAGCAAGTGCTTAGAGGTGTTACGGTCGTGAGCAGACTTTTTTTTATTCTTACAGCTGGAACTTTGTAAGTAATGCTTACAAAGTACGGCACTTATTTTTTATTCTTCAAATATACCTATAAGTAAGACTTATCTTTAATATCACAATTGTTAATTTTACGGCTGTGTTTTTTCCCCTTATAATATGAGAGACAAAAATGTGATAAACAATCGAAGTATTGATTTAAAAACTATGCTATACGAGGAGGGAAGAAATGTTGAGATTTACCAAGATGCACGGACTGGGCAATGATTATGTGTATATAAGCTCTATAGATCAATCTATGAGTGAGTTGATGGAAGATCTGGCTGAAATAGCTCAACTCATAAGTGACAGGCATTTTGGTGTCGGTTCCGATGGTCTTGTGCTAATATTGCCTTCGGAAATTGCTGATTTTAAGATGCGGATATTGAATAGAGATGGTTCTGAGGCCGAAATGTGCGGGAATGCAATAAGGTGTGTGGGGAAGTATGTATATGATAATGGATTAACTGTAAAAACCTCTTTAAGCATAGAAACCCTAGCCGGTATAAAGAAACTTGATATGATGGTGAGGAATGGCAAGGTAGAATTGGTGCAAGTTGATATGGGGGAGCCTATTCTAAGCTCGGCGGATATCCCAGTAAAAAGTGATAAGCCTCGTTTTATATCCCAAAGGGTTGAAATCGATAATGAAATTTATACAATGACCTGTATATCCATGGGAAATCCCCATGGGGTGATCTTTGTTGAGGATGTAGATAAGTTCCCCGTGGAGAAAGTGGGTTCTAAAATAGAAAACCATCAGCTGTTTCCTAAGAAAATAAATGTGGAGTTTGCACAGGTGATTAACCAGGACATTATAAAAATGAGGGTTTGGGAAAGGGGAGCCGGTGAGACCATGGCTTGCGGGACGGGGGCTTGTGCTGTTCTGGTTGCTTCCGTACTGAATAGAAAGACCCAAAGAAAAGCTATTGTGAAATTGTTAGGAGGCGACTTATTTGTAGAGTGGAACGAAGTTGAAAATCATGTGTATATGACCGGACCCACCATAAAGGTGTTTGATGGGGAAATCAATATAAATGCGCTACTATCCACCAACCACTCTAAAGATAATAGGAGTCGTAATTACTTTATTAATTAAGGAGGAGATGGGCTTTATGGTAACGATAAATGAAAACTACCTTAAATTATCGGGAGGCTATCTTTTTACGGAGATAGGACAGAAGGTGGCAAAGTTTAAGGCAGAGAATCCTGAAGCCAGTGTAATAAGTCTGGGGATTGGAGATGTTACGAAGCCCCTTCCACCAACAGTAATAAAGAGCCTGCATCAAGCTGTGGATGAAATGGCCCAGCCGGAGACCTTTAGAGGTTATGGGCCTGAGGTAGGGTATGATTTTTTGATAAATAAAATTATAGAGGCAGAATATAGGTCTCGGGGGATAGAACTGGAAACAGATGAGGTTTTTATAAGCGATGGCTCAAATTGCGATACTAGCAACATACAGGAGATATTTGGTATTGAAAATGTGGTGGCCGTTACTGACCCGGTTTATCCTGTGTATGTAGAGAGCAATGTAATGGCGGGAAGGGGAGGAGATTTAAATTCCTTAGGAGGCTTTGAAAGGATTGTGTACCTATCCTGTAAGGCCGAAAACGGCTTTGTTCCAGAGCTGCCCAGGCAGCGGGTGGATATTATATATCTGTGTTATCCAAATAATCCTACGGGTACAACCCTTTCCAAAACAGAACTGAAAAAGTGGGTGGATTATGCACGGGAGAATCAATCGGTAATACTGTATGATGCAGCCTATGAAGCTTTTATCAAGGAAGAAGGGGTGCCTCATAGCATTTATGAAATAGAAGGTGCTATGGAGGTTGCCATTGAATTTAGAAGTTTTTCCAAGACTGCTGGTTTTACTGGGACCAGGTGTGCATATACCGTCGTTCCTAAAAGGGTGGTGGGATATACCCGGCAGGGTACTATTGTATCTTTAAACCAGCTCTGGAATAGGAGGCAGACTACAAAATTTAATGGGGTATCATATATAGTACAGAGAGGCGCAGCGGCTATTTATACCCGGGAAGGGCAGAGACAGATTAGAGAGCTAATAGATTATTACATGACAAATGCCTCTATAATTCGAGAGGGCCTAATGAGAATGGGTTTTCAGGTTTTTGGAGGTGTAAACGCTCCCTATGTATGGTTTAAAATTCCAGGTGGAATGGATTCCTGGACCTTTTTTGACAAGTTACTCAGGGAAGCTCATGTGGTTGGAACCCCTGGAGCAGGTTTTGGCCCCTCTGGAGAAGGTTATTGCAGATTGACGGCATTTAACACTAGAGAAAATACCATAAAAGCTGTCGAACGGATTGAGTGCAGATTAAAACTTTGTGAACGAAACTCTAACTAATATATAATTAGTAGACTGGAAATTCCCCTTGACAAAGGTGGTAAAGAGAATTAGAATTGTCAGTAAATAGGAAAAGATAAACCGTTGAGTAAGAGAAGTAGCTATAAGCCTTATCTTTCAGAGAGTCGCCGGTGGTGGGAGTGCGATATTTAAGTTATAGTGAATGGACTTACGAGGGTAGCCCGAAATATTCTAGGAATAAAGTAGGCGCTAACGGGGGTCTCAGCCCGTTATCAGGTGAGCACATATGATGGTATGTGAAAATGAGTGAGCGTAACGCTAATTTGGGTGGTACCGCAGGAATTATGACCTGTCCCTTTCTGGGATAGGTCTTTTTTATTGCTAATTATAACAAGGAGGTTCTTATAATGATGATCTTGGACTTTCGATGGCGGTTGAGAGAAAGCCTTTAAATTATAAAAACAAAGTAAACTTTATTTAAAAATGGAGGTTAATTATTATGAAAAATATGTTTAATAAGATAAAAGATAATTATAAAAAGATTATTTCATTAGCTTTAGTATTAATGTTATCTCTAGGGATAGTTGGTTGTAGTTCAGATAATGGATCAAAGGGTTCAAACCAAGATATAGATAAGGTATTTAAAATTGGTTTAACTCAATATGCTCCCCATCCTTCCTTAGATAATATTAGAGAGGGTTTTATCCAGGGATTAAAGGAAGAAGGTTTTGAAGAAGGCAAAAATATTGAACTAGATATCACTAATGCTGACGGTAAAGGTGAAAACACAGCAATGATCGCCCAAAATTATGTGGCTAAAAAATATGATTTAATTACGGCCATAGCTACTCCTTCAGCTATGGCAGCCCAAGCCGCAGCAGATGGTAAAAATATTCCCGTGCTTTTCTCCGCAGTTTCCGACCCTGTTAGTGCAAAATTAGTGGAAAGTTTAGAAGTTACCAATAGAGGGGCTACTGGTACCTCCGATGCTTTACCTTTGGAAAAACAAATGCAAATGATTCGAGCTTTTTTACCAGAAGCTAAGAAGATTGGCATTCTTTATACAACCAATGAGGTTAATTCTCAGAGTCATTTAGAAACATTCAAGGCCTTAGCTCCCCAATATGGTTTTGAAATTGTAGCTATAGGCGTGAACACCCCTTCAGATATTCCTTTGGCGGTAGATACCCTCTTGGCTCAAGTTGACTGTGTTAATAACTTTACAGATAACAATGTAGTTAATAACTTAGCTATTTTAATTGAAAAAGCCAAGGAGAAGAAAATTCCTGTTTTTGGTTCAGAGGAAGAACAAGTGAGAAATGGCTGTATTGCTTCAGAAAGTATTGACTATGTGGAATTAGGTCGAGAAACTGCTAAGATGGCTGCTGCTATTTTAAAGGGAAGCCCTGTGGATACCCTCCCAGTAAAGGTGATCAGTGAAAGCAAACCTGTGGCAAATAAGGAAGTAATGGAAGCATTGGGCATCGAACTACCCGAGGCTTATGAAGAAAGTATTGAATATCTGAAATAGACATTAGTGAGGTGACCCATTTTCCATGGATGTTTTTATAGAAATCAGCAAGGGAGTTTTGGAGCAAGGTTTTATCTATGCCATTATGGCTTTAGGGGTTTATATTAGTTATCATGTCCTTGATTTTCCAGACCTATCTGTAGATGGCACTTTTCCCCTAGGGGCCGCGATCACTGCTATGTTAATTTTAGGAGGAGTCAACCCTTGGTTGGCTTGCCTCCTAGCCTTTATTGTCGGTGCTTTGGCTGGCTTAGTTACTGGCTTACTCCATGTAAAACTAAAAATAAGGGATCTATTATCCGGGATTTTAACTATGACTGCTCTCTGGTCGGTTAACTTAAGTATTGCTAAAACTTCTCTTTTATCAACTTATGGGGCAAAAACCATTTTTGATAGTGGGATTATTATGCTATTACCTGAAAGCTTAGCCTCCTGGAGAACCTTGATTTTAGTTCTAATTCTTGCTCTTTTCATGAAATTTTTATTAGATTGGTATTTAACTACAAAATCAGGAATGTTGTTACGGGCAGTGGGGGATAATCCCCAGTTAGTAACTTCCTTAGCCAAAAATCCAGGTTATGTTAAAATTTTAGGCTTGGCTATTGGCAATGGTTTTGCTGCCTTTTCCGGAGCTATTCTCTGTCAACAACAAAAGTTTTTTGATGTGAATATGGGGACAGGAATGATTGTTATGGGTTTAGCTTCTGTAATTATCGGTATGACAGTCTTTAAAAAATTATCCATTATTAAATATACTACCATGGTGGTTTTAGGTTCAATCCTTTATAAAGGGGCTATATCCCTAGCCTTGAATCTAGGTTTTAATCCTAATTATTTAAAATTGATTATGGCTGTACTCTTCACCTTGGCTTTAGTGAGCAATAACTTTTTGGATAAAAAAGAGGGGAGGGGTAAAGTCCATGGCCATGTTGCAATTGAAGAATATTGATGTAATTTTCAACTGGGGAACAGTAAATGAAACTCAAGTTTTTGATAATTTCAATCTTGATATAGAAAAAGGTCAGTTCGTATCTGTAGTGGGAAGTAATGGTTCGGGGAAAACAACTCTGCTCAATTTAGTTGCTGGTAATTTGGAACCAACCAGTGGGGAAATCTTATTAGAAGGTAAGAGTATCTTAAACCTTGCAGAATATGAAAGGTCTCATTTCATTGGCCGGGTTTTTCAGGACCCTGGTAAAGGCACCAGCCCTTCCATGACAATTTTGGAAAACATGGCTTTAGCTGATAATAAAGGCCAGACTTTTGGGTTGCAAAGAGGTGTCAATAGAAAACGTTTGGATTTTTATCGAAGCCAATTGGAACAATTAGAATTAGGCTTAGAGGATAAGCTTAATGTAAAGGTAGGAGCACTATCAGGGGGGCAACGGCAAGCTCTATCCTTATTAATTTGTACCCTGACTCCTATCCAACTTTTGATATTGGATGAACATACAGCAGCTTTGGATCCAAAGACTAGTGAAACAATTATGGAATTAACTAATAAGCTAATCCAGGAAAAAGGATTGACTACTCTGATGGTAACCCATAACCTTCGCTATGCTGTTGAATATGGTAATAGACTTCTGATGATGAATAAAGGAGAAGCTGTTATTGATGCTCAGGATGCTGAAAAGGATAAATTAGAAATTAATGATTTAGTACAGGTTTTTAGTGAAATTAGCATAGAACTTGGAAACTAGGTTTTGCTGGCTAAGTAGGAGTTTTTCTACCTAAGCCAGCTTTTTTTCTTTAAGGGGTTTTGAAGATTAGGTTTAGAAATATCCTTGAGGGGTATTAAATAATATACCAAAGCTAGTCAACTAGGAGAAAAGAGATGGAAAAACATAATAAACATCATACCCATCACCATGAAATGATTGATGAGCATGATAATCATGAACATCATCATGAAACAATGACAAATCACAATGGTCATAACCATCAAAATCACCAAAATCATCATGATGGCCATGACCATTCAGAAATGGTTGAAGATTTTAAGAAAAGATTCTTTGTTTCCCTAGCTTTAACCATACCAATTCTCCTGTTATCTCCGATGATACAAATGTTTATGGGGTTTAATTGGGGTTTTCCGGGGGATGCCTATCTGCTATTTGTTTTATCCACAGTGCTTTTTATTTATGGAGGGAAGCCCTTTATTACTGGAGCTAGGGAGGAATTAAAGGAAAAGTCCCCAGCCATGATGACCCTTATTACTCTGGCCATTTTTACAGCATATATTTATAGTACTGCCACTACCTTCTTCATATTAGGAGATAATTTCTTTTGGGAATTAGCCACATTAATCGTTATTATGCTCTTGGGACACTGGATTGAGATGAAGTCTGTTCAAGGAGCTTCCAAATCCTTGGACCAATTAATGAAATTAATGCCTGAAGAAGCACATCTAATAATGGAAAATGCTGAAACTGTTGATGTTTCAGTACAAACTTTAAAAGCTGGAGATAGAGTACTTATCAAACCAGGAGAGAAAATTCCTATAGATGGAATTGTCTTTGAAGGTAGTTCCTTAGTTAATGAGGCCATGATAACTGGTGAATCTGTACCTGTTGAGAAGGGGACAGGGGATGAACTTATTGGCGGCTCTATAAATGGTGAAGGGGTATTGAAATTTGCAGTAACTAGAGTAGGCCAAGAAACTTTTCTTTCCCAGGTAATAAAACTGGTCAGGGATGCTCAAGCCTCAAAATCCAAAGCCCAGCGTTTAGCCGATAGGGCGGCTAAATGGTTGTTTTATATAGCGGTTAGCTCAGGCCTAGTAACCTTTACTATTTGGCTGTTTTTTAAGGATTTAAGTTTCGCCATTGAAAGGGCAGTTACTGTCGTAATTATTGCTTGTCCCCACGCTTTAGGACTAGCTATTCCATTGGTTACAGCGGTTTCCACCAATATTGCTGCTCAAAAGGGACT
>JAAZJU010000007.1 GCA_012800195.1 Clostridia bacterium | reverse complement strand
CATTATCTTGGGTTTTTCATCGGAGCCTTGTTTTTTGCAGATAATACTTCCTAAATTGTCATAACTTATTTCTGTAAGTTTTTCCATTCTTTCTTTAATGAAAAATTTTACTTCTTCTTCAAAGCCTGATACTCCATGTAAACTTGTAAGGTCTTTAATTAACTGTAAACTTTTATCCATAGGTGATAGCCTCTCTTTCTAAATAGGTAGAATAGTAGTTTTGTAGATATTATACTATAAACGGATTATTAACCAAAAAAATGGATTATTAACCAGATTTGTTTTATAAAAAGGGTATATTGTTTGCATGAATAATAATTAGTATAATAATAGTAATTGTTATTGCCATTAGGATGTGTAAATATGACTAAAAAAATGCGGATGACAAAACAAAAAAGGGTTATTCTAGAGGTGCTTAAAAACACTACCTCTCATCCTACTGCGGATTGGGTTTACGAACAGGCCAAAAAACAAATTCCTGATATCAGTCTTGGTACTGTTTATCGTAACTTAAATGTGCTAAGGGATATGGGAGAAATAATGGAGTTAAATTACGGTAGTTCCCAAAGTCGTTTTGATGGCAATCCAAAAGAACATTATCATTTCACCTGCGAAAGTTGCTCTAGGGTCTATGATATAGATTTACCAGTGCAAAGGGAAATGAATGAGTTAGTAGAAAAGAAAAACGGACATCGAGTTGATTACCATCGTTTAGAGTTCTATGGGGAATGTAAAGACTGTCGAAAAGGGACCTACAGCAAAGATCTAGAGGACAATAGAGTATAAAAGAAAAATTCCTTTAAAAAAGGGTCCAAAGTATACTATAATTATATGGACTATTGTATTGAGGTGAGGAACATGTATGAAGCTATCGAACAGGCAGGTATGATTTTATATGAATTACGGCTATGGTTATTATTAATATTTGGCATGGCTATAGCTGGGATAATTAGGGGGATTCTAAAACGGATGAGGTGACAGCAAAGATGGAAGTTTTTGCTCTAATCGGGGAAAGTGGCACTGGCAAAAGTTATAAATCCATTTTAGTGGCTGATAATAATGGTATTGATACTATTATTGACGATGGCCTATTAATCAAGGATGGAAAAAAACTGGCTGGTTCCTCTGCAAAAAGGGAATTAACATCTATCCAAGCAGTTAAAAGGGCTATCTTTATGTATAAAGACCATGCTCAAGAAGTAAAAGATAAGCTTAAAGAGATAAACCCTGACAAAATATTAATTTTGGGCACTTCCCAAAGAATGGTGGAAAAAATAGCCTCGGCCTTAGATTTGCCGAAACCTCAACATTTAATTTTTATAGAAGATATTTCTTCCGAAATAGAAATATTAAAAGCTAGAAAAATGAGACGGGATTTTGGTAAACATGTTATTCCTGTTCCTACTATTGAAATAAAAAAAGATTTTCCTAATTATCTTATTGATCCTTTAAAGTTTTTTTTAAAGAAGAAAGGGAAAAAAAGCGTTGGTGAAAAATCTATAGTTCGGCCTAGGTTTAATATGATTGGGAAATTGATTATTTCAGAGAATGTGATCGAACAATTAGTTAAGGCAAGCGCAGCTCAGACAAAAATAAAACAAGTGTTAAAAACCAATGTGGAAATTGGTGAAGAAGGGGTAAATATCGATACTGAAATTATATTGGGCTACCCTGGCAAAAACCTCAAACTGGTGGGTCAGGATTTTCAGCAAAAAACTATTGAGTTAGTGGAAAACTTAACAGGCCTTGATGTTCTAAAAATTGATGTACGAATTAAGGGACTCCAAATTGAAAAAAAATAGTGCAAATCTTTGTCCGAGGGACAAAGATTTTTTATTCACTATCAGAAAGCGTAAATTTTCTGAAGCATTATTATTCAAAACCGAAAGGCATGAAATGCTTTTGTTATGTGCTATAATTTAAAATATAGATGTATTTAGGAGTGGTAGGTAATGGCAAAACAGAATATGACAGCGTGGTTTATGGAAGAAGGGGTAGTTGCTATTCCACGGAATATAATCGGATTAATGGAGCCACTGGGCTTGGATTTTGAGGATATTGGCAGAATTGCCTATCTTCTTTACTGTGGTTGCGACAATGTAAAAAAAAGTGATCAATATAGTTATCAAGCTGCCAAAGCCTTGCGGGAAAAAGGTTTAATCGAGTGGCATTCCGATATAAGTAGAGTGGATTTTACCCCTATGTTCAATATCATAGCAGAAAACATAGGAGCAAAGCCCAATTTTATTGAAGGTAATTTGGAACAGGGTGAGGATCTAAGCTATTCAGAATTTATTAAAGATCTGGAAAAAAATTTAGCTAGGTTCTTATCCGTGAAGGATAAAGTAGAATTACAGGAAATATCCCAACGCTATGGCTGGTCCTACGAACTAATCAAAGACATGTACCTTTTTTATAATTCACATTTTAGAAGGCAATATTCTTTTTCGTTTTTCTGTCAGATGGCTTTTGGCTCTAAAGTAATGGATAAGGAAAGCTTTATGCTGTTTGTTGAAAAGCTAAACTATACTGTCTATAAGGTTACAGAAATAAAGAGAAGACTTGGGCATAAAAATTCTCCCACAGAGATAGAAAAGGAATGTTATTTAAAATGGGCAAATGAATGGAAATTTACCCATGAAATGATTCATTTAGCTGTGGAACAAACCCTTAGTGCCTCCGACCCTTCTTTTAAATACATAGATGGAATCTTAAAAAATTGGCAGGAAGCAGGCATAAAAACTCCGGAAGATTTTAAAAAACATAACGAAAATAGAAAGAAAGAAAAGGAAAGGAAAAAGGTTACTAAAAAATTAGGTCAAAATGTCTATGGTTATATCAGAAATTTAAACGATTTAGTAGAATAGGGTGAGAAGATTGTTGGATAGGGAAGCCTTAATAAAAGCTAAACAGGAAGAATGTGAAAAGAAAATAGAACTATTACATACTAAATTTCCTCGGCTGAGAGAAATCGAGGAAGAACTAGGACGCTTAAGTTTGGAGAGAATAAAGGTAGGGATATTAAGCAAGGATGCTAATAGAGCTAAAGAGATTGATAAAGAAGCAGCTCTTCTATTCAAGGAAAAGGAATTTATCTTAAAGGCTAATGGGATTCCTCTTACAATTTATGAGCCCCAGTGGAATTGCCCTAAATGCCAGGATAAGGGCTACCTGAATCCGGGGGAATTGTGCTCCTGTTATCAACAGGAACGGATTGAACATTTGTTTAAGCAAAGTGGGATAACCGGGAATATGAGAAGTAAAAGTTTCGATAATTTTGATACTTCTTATTATGATGATCCAGTTGCCATGGAGGACAAGGTTAGACGGTGTCGAAATTTTGTCCATAATCTTGTCCAGGGGAAAAAACAAAACAATCTTTTATTTACAGGGGCTATAGGGAGGGGTAAGACCCATCTTTCCTTAGCTATAGCCAATGAAGCTCTTAAAAAGGGCTGTACAGTTATTTATTATCGGATTGAAGATTTATTGGATGCCATTAGGCAATATAAATATGAGAATGACCAAGGATTAATAGGTGCCAAGCAGCAGTTAAGCTTTTTAAAAGAAGCGGATTTATTAATAATTGATGATTTAGGAGTAGAGAGCTTAACTTCTTTTGCGGAAAATCAAATTCAAATGATAATTGAAGATCGAAATAATTTAGACAAGCCTTGGATTATAAATAGCAATTTGGATGTTGAAGAGTTGCAAAGGACATATGGCCAGAGAATTACAGACAGAATAATAGAAAAAAGCTATATATTCTCTTTTGAAGCGGCCACTAGTATTAGAGTAATCCTCCGTCGAAAGAATACAACAAAGAAGAACGAGGCTTAAAGGGGGCAAATATGAAGTTTACTAAAGGGGCATATATAATACTCCTGAGCTTTATAATAGTAAGTGTTTTAAATGGATGTCAGTCAAAAGAATACAAAAAACACTTACCTCCGCCAGTCAATATAGAAATTAGCCTAGAAGAAATTAAGAAAACAATAGAGGAATTATCATCTCCTGACTTTGCTGGTCGTAGGGCTGGAAGCGAAGGTGAGGCTGAAGCAGCACTATTTATCGCCCAGAGGCTAAAGGAGTTAAACCTAGTGCCCTTAGGAGAAAATTCTACATATTTTCAAGCCTTTCCTTTACCCCAGGTGGACTTAAGGTCAAATGGAAAAAGAACAGAATTTTATTTAATGGGGGGAGAATCAACTCTAAAAGGGGATAATGTCTTGGGAGGATTAATTAGTAGAGAAAGACCAGAGGAGTTTATACTTTTATCAGCTCATTATGACCATTTGGGTACCTGGCAAGATAATCTTTATCCAGGAGCCAATGATAACTGTTCTGGGGTTAGTGTTCTATTAGAGCTGGCTAGAGTATTAAAGGAAGAAGAGTTACCCTATTCCATAATTTTTTCTTTTTGGAGCGGCGAGGAAATGGGGTTGATTGGATCCAACCACTTTGTAAATAACCCAACCATCCCTTTAGAAAAAATAAGGTTAAATATTAATTTGGATAGTGTTGGACTGGGTAAAAACAAGGAATTTTTAATCTGGACAGCGGGTCCTCAGGATATCACTCAAGAAGTAGTTAGTCATTGGTCCAAATGGGAGGACTTTATTATTAAAGAGGAGTATTCTATTGAACACTCCAGTGACCATAAAACAATAGCTAAGGGTCAGATCCCAGCTTTGACAATTCTAGCTCAAGATTGGTTAATAGATAATCATACGCCTCACGATATTCCAGGGAAGATTAACTATGAAAAATTAAAAAACTTAACTACTAAGATTATGGAATATTTACAATCAGAAGAGATAGAAAGCCTTTTAACTTCATAAAGATTAGAGAGATAATTTAGAAAGAGCCAGAACTTGGCTTAAAGGAGGTTGGGTTTTGCTAAGTTTTGAAGAATGGCAGATACTACTTATGTCTGCAGTCCCTTTTACAGAATTAAGATTAACTATCCCCTTAGCAATTGCCTTAGGCATAGAGCCTTTAAAGGCTTTTTTTCTAGCATGTACGGGAAATTTTCTGCCAATAATCCCCCTTTTGTTATTATTAGAGCCTATGACTAAGATTATTGCTAAAATACCTATCTTGGACAAAATACTCAACAGCATTATTACTAGAACCAGAAGTAAGGGGGAACAGGTGGAAAAGTACGGGGCTTTAGGTTTATTGCTATTTGTTGCTGTACCCCTTCCCGGTACTGGGGTTTATTCAGCGGCGATATTAGCTTTCCTCTTTGGGATTCGTTTCTGGTATAGTTTTATTAGTTTAACTTTGGGTATGTTAGTAGCTGGGGTGGTGGTTACCTTAGCTAGTGCTGGTATCATGGAAATTGCCCAATATATTTATAAAGTAGAATATATAATGTTGGCTTTATTAGGTATTGGCTTAATTTATTGGTTTCTAAAAAGGAAAAAATGAGTATAACTTTAGTATATCTATGGACACTAAAAGGGAAAACAATTCCCAAAGTAAGGATGAGATTAACTTGGAAAGGGAGAGATTAATTTGACTAAAAAAATAACTATTTTGGGTGGAGGCCCTGGGGGTTATGTTGCTGCTATCAAGGCTGCCCAAAATGGAGGAGAAGTTACATTAATTGAAAAATCCTCTTTAGGTGGAACCTGTCTGAACTGGGGTTGTATTCCCACTAAGGCCTATGTGGAAAAAGCAGAAAACATATCTACCGATTCTTTAAAGTCCATCAAAGAATATAAAGATCAGGTGGTAGAGCAATTAGTAAAAGGGGTAGAGACCTTAGTAAATAAGAATAAAATTAAATTAATAAGGGGAACAGGTAAAGTTATTTCACCCCGTAAGGTAGAAGTAACTACTCAAGAAGAACAAATATTTATTGAAAATGATTATTTAATCTTGGCAACTGGTTCTAAAGCTAGTAAATTACCTATTCCAGGGTTGGATTTACCCCAGGTGATAGATAATCAGGGGATTTTGGAATTAGAGGAAAAACCCGAAAATTTAGTGATTATTGGTGGGGGCGTTATAGGAATTGAATTTGCCCAGATTTTTGCTCGTTTAGGTTCTAAAGTTACCATAGTAGAATTCTTGCCTAGAATTTTAGCAGGTTTTGACGATGAATTAGTGAGAAGGCTTCAGCCTGTCCTTAGAAAAGAAGGTATTGAAATTTTAACGGGTTCAAAAGTGACCCAAGTTAATGCTCTAGAAAAAGGGTTAGAGGTACATATTGAAGGCAAGAAAAATCAGGTTTTACCTGCTGATCAGGTTTTAGTGGCAGCTGGTAGGCAACCAAATTTTGAAGGGATAGCAGTAGAGGAATTAGGCTTAGAATTGGAAGGTAGATTTATTAAGGTTAATGAAAAAATGTTAACTAACCTACCTCAGGTCTATGCTATTGGGGATATAGTTCCCTCACCTATGTTGGCCCATGTGGCCTCCTATGAGGGAGAGGTTGCAGTTAAAGATATCTTTACAGGTCAAGGGGAAGCCAATTATACCGCAGTGCCAAGTTCTCTGTATACTCACCCTGAATTAGCCAGTGTAGGTATCACCGAAGCTCAAGCTAAAGAACAGGGGTTAAAATATAAAGTGGGTAAATTCCCTTTTAGTGCCAATGGTCGAGCCTTAACTAAAGGGGAAGCTTATGGCATGGTAAAAATCCTTGCTGATGAAGAAACGGGCAAAGTGCTAGGAGCCCACATTCTGGGACCGCAGGCTTCAGAATTAATCCAGACTCTTACATTAGCTATTCGCTGGGGCTTAACGGTAGAGCAAATTACTGAGACCATTCATGGTCACCCCACCTTATCAGAGGCTATTATGGAAAGTGCCAATAGTGTCTTTGGCAAAGCAATTCACTTCCTATAAGAGATTTTTTAAGTCACTACTTTTTAAGTAGTGGCTTTTTTTTATCCAAAAATTGCAAAGTTTTTTTAAATATAAGCAGGATATTCTCAACAAAAGGCGAATTAAGTGGGTACTGGTGGTATAAAGTGGTGTGAAGTGGAGTTAAGTGGGTAGAAAGTGGTGAGCCTAAGATGTTTATGGGAGAATATCAACATACTATAGATGAAAAAGGTCGCCTAATTATGCCCGCTAAGTTCCGGGAAAGTTTAGGGGAAAAGTTTGTTATTACAAAAGGTCTTGATGGCTGTTTATTTATATACCCTGAACATGAATGGAAGGTTTTGGAGGAAAAACTTAGGAGTTTACCTTTTACCAGGGCTGACGCTCGGGCCTTCTCCCGTTTCTTCTTTTCTGGCGCCACTGAATGTGAATTAGACAAGCAGGGAAGAGTATTAATACCAGGTAACTTAAGAACCTATTCCAACCTAATTAAGGAAGTTCTTATTATTGGTGTCTCCAGTCGAGTGGAAATCTGGAGTAAAGAAACTTGGGAAGAGTATAATAATCAAACTCAACAATCCTATGAAGAATTGGCTGAAAAACTGGTGGATTTTGATTTAGGATTATAAAGAAAATAGGTGAAGTAAATGGAGTTTGAGCATATTCCAGTGCTTTTAGAAGAAATCATAGATATTTTAAATCCCCAAAATGGTGACATTTTTGTAGATTGTACTCTAGGGGGAGGGGGACATAGTAAGGAAATTGTAAAAAGGATTATTCCCCAAGGGCATTTAATTGGGATTGATCAAGATGCCAATGCTTTGGCAGCTGCCCAGGCTAATTTGATAGATTATCTAGATAATGTAACCTTTGTACATAGTAATTATGAAAATTTAGAAAACATATTAACAGAATATAGTCCCGAAGGGATAGATGGTATACTTTTTGATTTGGGGGTATCCTCCCATCAGTTAGATGAAGGGGAGCGGGGTTTTAGCTATATGCAAGACGCTCCATTGGACATGCGAATGGACAGGAAAAGTACTTTTACTGCTAAAGAACTGATTAATACATATTCTGCCGAAGATTTAGAACGAATAATCAAAGACTATGGGGAAGAACGATGGGCTAAAAGAATTGTCCAGTTTATTGTGGAGGCCCGTAAGGAGGGTCCCATTGAAACTACTGGCCAATTGGTGGACATAATTAAGAAGGCTATACCAGCTGGGGCTAGGAGAGAAGGTCCCCATCCAGCAAAGAGAACCTTTCAGGCCATTAGAATTGAGGTCAATAGAGAACTGGAGGTCTTGGAGAAGACAATTGATACTGCAGTAAAATTTTTAAAACCCGGTGGAAGGATAGGAATTATTTCTTTCCACTCCTTAGAGGATAGAATTGTTAAAGAAAAATTCAAATATTTAGCTTTGGACTGTATTTGCCCTAGGGAATTACCTATTTGTCAATGTGAGAAGAAATCCTTGATAAAGATATTAACTAAAAAGCCAGTTATTGCTAATAAACAAGAATTAACCAGTAACCCAAGGGCCAGAAGTGCAAAATT